>MHHS01000016.1:0-24700 GCA_001817115.1 Candidatus Andersenbacteria bacterium RIFCSPHIGHO2_12_FULL_45_11b | reverse complement strand
CGGGCGAACCGATTGTTCCGCATTGTGAACGACGTTAGAACTATTTTTAAGCTACAAAAAGAGTATGTTTATATCCCAGGCTGTAAGTCTACAGGGGCAGATTTAGTTTATTGATTGTTGGCGTTTTCGTTACGTTGGACGTAACTTACACAGTTACCTTGATTCTTAAAATCATAATCTTTCCAACCATCTTTCTTACACTCCTGCTTGGTTTTAGGATAAGCAGGCATTATCGATACTGTTAGACTGCCTTCATTCCAGTCGTAGCTACTATCATAAATTACAAAAGATATTGGGCTTCCTTCTCCTACAACCTCTAGCCTGTATACATGATTAGGACTGTATGTGTGTGGGGTAAAGTTTTGACCATCAGCTGACCCCAACCAATCTTGGGCTGAATTGTTTACCAGTAACTCTAAAAGCAACGCCTTATCGTCATAAGGTGCTGGTATTTCCTCAAACCAGTCAGCGTCATCGGGGCTATATACATACTCCGCATCTGCTATTCTACCCCCTGGCGCATACGTAAATGTGCCACTGACTTCAATAATGTAATTCTTCCCAGCTTCAAGTATCGTACTAGTCGCAACTGGTACTCCCGTCAGGCTTGATACTTCAAGCGTTTCCGATATTGATGCGTGACTAGAAAGCGGGACAAGAAGCAACGCTGTTAGTAGTAACATAGTTTTTTTCATATTCGTTGTAATTTATAATTAAGTTGGGTTAATTTATTTCATTCCGTACCCCCATAGGGATTGGGTGACGTAATTAGCAGAGTCTGATATCTTTTTTGTCATACGTAGACTATACCACGCAAAGAAAAAGGCGTCAGTGGTTGACGCCTCCGGGGTTAATCGTCTTTATGCTCGGATTTCCAGTTTAGATAATCTAGCTCCTGTATAAAAACGCGCCATTTGTCTTCCTTGGACAGTCTGCTGCTTTGTTCAAGAGATTGAGCATCCTTGATTATGGTGGCTTGGGAGCAGCCTAAGATATCACACCAAGCTACAAAT
This sequence comes from Candidatus Andersenbacteria bacterium RIFCSPHIGHO2_12_FULL_45_11b, assembly GCA_001817115.1. Lineage (GTDB taxonomy): Bacteria > Patescibacteriota > Andersenbacteria > UBA10190 > UBA10190 > HO2-45-11b. The sequence continues at coordinate 23,687 of MHHS01000016.1, read as the reverse complement.
AATTTTTGATCGATAACTTTTTTGCGCTGTTCCATGTCATTAAGCAATGCGAGCGAAAGATTTCTGCCTGTTCGCTCGTTCAGCTGATGGAGCAGTTCTTCTTGATCCATTTCTCTATAAACACGCCGAACTTTCAAAGCACTTCCCCAAAACGCTTCAAACATGGGACATTCCTTTCAGTTCAAAAGAACGAATATTTTTTACCTGTTCCCGGGCTTGGATTCGAACCAAAATTAGCAGATTCAGAGTCTGCTGTCCTGCCATTAGACGACCCGGGAATGTATCCATAGTTTCAATGAAAACGTCAAATAACACAAGGGAAAGAAAAAGAGACCGCCCGGAAAAACCGAATGGTCTCATACTGTTCTTACATACCAGAATACTGTAATTGCCAAGACTACGATGAGCAATATCGCGTCGTATTCCCATCGTTTTTTCTGGGTTGCCCACTGCGGATCGCCGAATAGCGATGCAACGTGATCCTGCTCTTTTTGCGTCCATGCGAAGAAGCGAGGTACGTCCGCTCCTACTGCGCGGTATGCGAAGTAGAGCGGAACTATCGGACCAAGCCACTGTATGCCCCAGCCGATCGAAAATGAATCGCCGAAGTAATGGCAAAGCATCGCAATCGCCACGACTGTTGCATATTCCTGTCCGCAGAAATGCGAAACAGCAACTATAGCAATAGGAATCGTGATCATTGGGTAATGGCTTATGTCTCGATGCCGGTGGGCGAACTGATCCAGTTTTCCGCCGAGCAGCAGGTATAGCGCCATATCCCAGTCAGGCAGAATTGCCCCTGCCACTCCCGCAATAATGAGCCAAATACTCGGCTCAAAACCGCATACCAGAGATGCAATGACTGCAACAAATAGTCCGAATGCAATATCCAGCAAGAACATACTTTGTCTCCTCGTAGTTTTGTGAAAGATCAGGGTTTTTAGCGTGGAAGTATTATATTCTAAAATAGTAATAATGTCAAGTTTTGAAGTACGGGCGTATCCTCCGTGATATATTTTTGGTATACTGCCTTCATGGAGGCTTTTATTGATGTTCGTAATGTAAGCGCAGGGTATCGCACTTCCCCCAGTCAAGATGTATTGCATACGATTTCCTGTGTAATAAACCATGGCGACCATGTAGTGGTATTCGGCGCTCCTGCATCTGGCAAATCATCGTTTTTAAAAATGCTGTGCGGGGATTTAGATATTCATATGGGCAGCGTTGTGGTAAACGGGAAACAACCAGCAGAAGACCCGGCAATTCGATCCGGGTACGTCTGCCTTGATCATGAAGAATTGAGGTCCAATCATTCCGTATACGATGCGCTGATTGCGTTCGGAGATATGTATGATATTCCCCACCTGCCTGCAAAAATTGGAGGATTAATAGAATTGCTCGAGATGAAGCATCTTGCATCGAAAAATATATCAGCTCTTTCTACCGCTGAAAAAATTGTGTACAGCTTGGCGCGCGCAACCCTTTCAGACTCCCCCGTGTTGTTATTAGACGATGTGCTTGATGTGTTGGGGGTTGATGAAGCAAGACGATTTTTAGATATTGCATGTAAAGGGAAAACAGTCGTGCTTACTACGCGCGTGCCTGCCTATGCTGAACAAATGAATATGCCGATGGTGCTATTGCATCACGGAACGCTGGCGCATGCGGGAATGAGAGAAGACATTGCAGTTGCATCGGGCGTACCAAGAATTATAGATGCATGGGTAGAAGCGCTCCGGTACGATATGCTGAAAAAATTGCGGTCTCACAGCGGGGTTTTAGAGGTTCGTATTTTGCCTACTGATAGATTTGAGGGAAATTTGGTGCGCGTTGTTATCCGCAATTCCCGATTCATGCCGTCGCTCTACGACTTAATGAGCCAATCAAAATTAGTGCACGTAGAAGAAGTGCCGCCGACGCTCACGGATATTCTAAGAACGATATAGTGTCATGCCGGCCTCCGAGCCGGCATCCACGTCGTTACGCCTGGATCCCGGGTCAAGCCCGGGATGACAATCTTATAGCTGTCACTTCAAATACCTTCGTACGGCGATATAGCTGCTCATAACTGCAAGCAGGAGCGCTACGCCAAATTCCGTACCGATTAATTGCACCCAATGAGATATTGCGTATGCATAAATATCAAATGCCGCATTTTGGCCGGCAAAGAAGAATCGGTTGATCTGCTCTGCTCCTGCGTTTAGTAATAGGAACGTTGTAGTGATGCTGATCGTAACGCTGATAATGGCAACGAGCATCGACTCTAGGATGAACGGACTTTGAATGTACCAGCGAGAAGCTCCCACCAAGCGCATAATGTCGATTTCTTCTCGGAAGCTGTATATTGCCAAGCGGATGGTGTTGAACATAATGAGCATAACGAGCACTGCGAAAATTCCAGTTACAAGCAGAGCAGTGTTCTTGATAACAGCCATAATATGAATGAGTTTTTCAATAATTTGTTTTGAATCCTCAAAGTTCACTTTTTCGATGAATTGCGCGTAGCTCGGGTCTCGAAGGCTGTTTGAAATGTCTGTATAAAATTGCGGATCTTTTGCGATAATGTACAAGCTGTTCGGCAGCGGATTTCTCTGAAGCTCGCTTAATGCTTGTTCGATATACGGGTCGTCTTTATGCCGAGCGCGGAATTGGTTAAGCGCTTCTTCGCTAGAAATTACATGGGTATCTGCCACGTCTGGGCGCGCAGACACATTGCTTTCAATAGTCTTAATCTGTTCATCTGTAGCGCTGTTTTTGAAAATAACGGCGATGTCCACTTTTTGGCTGAATGTTGTAAGTACCTGTGTTCCAATAACGTTAACTACATACAGGAATGAAATAACGAGAAGCGTCAGCGTCATGATGACGGTTGTGGCAATAGAAAGCCATACGTTGCGCCTGAAATTCCTCAGCGCATTGCGAAGTACTCGAAAAAAAGTAATACCAATCATAATTATAGTTTATACGTTCCCCCCTCTTGGTCGGAAACAAGCTTTCCTTGGTTGAGGGTTATGACACGTTTTTTTAATGCATTAACGATATCGTCATTATGGGTTGCGAGCAGTACCGTGGTGCCCAGCTTATTAATTTTAATTAGCAGCTGCACGATATCCCAGGAGTTCAATGCATCTAAGTTTCCCGTAGGTTCGTCGGCTAATAAAATTTGCGGTTTATATGCAAGCGCGCGAGCAATAGAAACGCGCTGACGCTCTCCGCCCGACATTTCGTTGGGATATGTGTTTGCTTTGTCGACAAGGTTTACCAGTTTTAATATTTGCGGAACGGAAGATCGGATTTCTTTCGGGTCGGCTCCGCCAACTTCCATGGCGAATGCAATATTTTCAAACGCCGTAAATTTAGGAAGCAATTTAAAATCTTGAAATACAACGCCAATCTGCCGGCGTAAGTAAGGAACCTGCCAATTTTTTATTTTAGTGATGTCCCACCCGTCAATAACGATACTTCCGTCTGAAGGTTTTTCTTCTGCGGAAAGCAGTTTAAGGAGCGTAGATTTTCCTGCTCCGCTCTGCCCTACTATAGACACAAAATCCCCCGTTGGGATGCTAAGCGTAATGTCGGAAAGTGCAGGGCTTTGGTCTGAATATCCTTTTGAAACTTTTGTGAATGTAATCATGAGAAAATGCAAAACTAGTATACCATAAGGAACTCGGAAATGTCGCCATCCAATACTTTTTGCGCATTGCGTGTTTCAATATTCGATCGATGATCTTTCACGAGCGTATAGGGATGCAGAACGTATGAGCGAATTTGATTTCCAAACGAAGCCTCTTGGTGTACTCCGCGCAAATCGCGTACTTGCTGTACGTTTTGCTGTTCAATGAGCATCTGCAGTTTTGCTGCGAGCATGGAAAGCGCCGTCGCCTTGTTTTGTGCCTGCGACCGCTGTGATTGCGACTGCGTTACAATTCCAGTCGGGATATGTCGGATGCGCACTGCGGAGCTTGTTTTATTTACATGCTGGCCGCCCGCGCCGCTTGCGCGATATGTGTCGATTTCTAGATCGCTTGCGTCGATGTTCGGCGCTTCTGCTTCTGCAATTTCTGGAATTGCTTCTACGCGCGCAAAGGACGTTTGCCGTAAATGATCCGCATTAAATGGAGATAGGCGCACTAAGCGATGAACGCCATGTTCTCCTTTGAGCAGCCCATACGCATGGTCTCCGGATATGATAAATGTTACGTGCTTGATACCAGCCTCTTCCCCCGGCATGCGATCAATCAAGCTTACTTTCCATTTTTTTTGCTCCGCAAAACGCATATACATCCGCTCCAGCATCGCAGCCCAATCTTGCGCGTCGGTGCCCCCTGCTCCGGATTGGATCGTGATTATTGCATTGTTTGCATCGTGCGGGCCATTGAAACGGAGAAGGAATTCTTTTTCTGCAATTTCTTTTTCTATTTTTTCTAGCTCTGGTTGTGCTAAACCAACCCACTCATCATCTGCCTTCTCGTCAGGTTTTAGTTCTTCTAACTGGTGTGCCATTGATTCAAACCACTCAACAAGACTGCTCGCGTCTGTCAGTTCCTTGTTCAGTTTTGCGGCATTTTGAGAGTCGTTCCAAAAACCAGAGTTATTCTGAAGTGCAGTAATCTGTTCAATTCGCACTTTTTTATCTGCAACGTCAAAGACGGTCGGCTACCTGTTGGAGCCGCCGAGAAAGATCTTCGATGCTGTTTTGTAATTCTTCTATTTGCATAGTTTAAGTATACCTTACTAGCAGAGCCATCTGTGGGAATCGGTCGCCAGCTCGGCGACCGCCCGCTGTATTAGCGGGCGAACCAGTGTAGATTAATAAACCGCCCAGAGCCCCCTGCGAGAATCGAACTTGCGTCTGTGCGTTACGAATGCACTGCTTTGCCACTAAGCTAAGGAGGCGGTATGTCGAAGTGTAGCGAATATCAGGAAATTTGCCAGCTACAAGGCTTCTTCTAATTTCACTGTTACTGTTTTTTCTTTTCCCTTACTTAGTACTTTGAGCGTCACGGAATCGCCTGGCTGTTTTTTTGCAACAAACGAAGCAAGCGACGTGGTGCTATCAAGTTTTTTCCCATCAGCCTCCAAGATGATATCTCCTTCAACAATGCCAGCTTTATTTGCGGGAGATCCGGGAACAACGGCAAGCTCTTGGGGGTTCTGGCCTCGTAGTACGAGCGCGCCATAATCTACCGACAAATTATTTGATTGTTGTATTTCCGGAGTGATATTGCTGTAGCGAACGCCGAGATATGCCCGCGATATTTTTCCTGTTTTTTGCACAGACGTAACTACAGATTGGGCGATATTTGCAGGAAGTGCAAAGCCGATATTTTGAGAACCTTGTACAATTGCTACGTTTACGCCGATGACATCGCCTGCCAAGTTTAATAGCGGCCCGCCAGAATTACCTGGATTGATTGCTGCGTCTGTTTGAATCACCTCATCGAGCTGTTCTGGCTGACTAAGCGTATCACCCGCAGTAATAGAGCGGGATAGTCCAGATACAATTCCTGCAGAAACGGTATTTTGAAATTCTCCAAGCGCGTTTCCGATTGCAATAGCAGTTTGGCCAACTTGCAATGAGCTGGAATCCGCAAAGCGCAGAAAAGGTAAATTGTTGCCGTCAATTTTAAGCACAGCAATGTCGTTGACCGGATCTTTCGCAATCACTTTTGCGCCGTGCTTGCTTCCATCGCTTAAAAAGACGGTATACTCCGCATTGTCCTGGTTCACCACGTGCCTATTGGTAATAATAAGTCCGTCTGCAGACACAAGAAAACCAGATCCTCCGCCAACATCTTGTTTTTGTGTTCCGTTTTGGCGCAATTGAGGAATTTGTATGTTGAATTGCGGGAATATGTTCCCGAAAAATCCTTCATTCTGCTGAGAAAAATATTGCTCGTATAATGGGACGTCTTGCGAAATAACAATCGATACAACTGCTTTTTGAGACTGTTGGACTGTTGTAATGATTTGCTGTTCTCGTGTATCGGGGATTGTTTCCGTATTTGCGGAAAAATCTTGCGCACTCATTAATGGCGAGATAGGTATTTTGGGGAATATGCGATGTAATATGTTGGGATGTTGCAGGAGGAGGCCAGTTGCGACTGCGCCCGCAAGTGCTCCTGAAAAAATATTGAGGATGATGAAATGTTTTTGTTGCATAGGTATGTATTAGTATGCGCGGGTACCCCAATCTTTGTAAATATAGTATTATGAAAGAAGTATGAAGCGATTGTATATCGGCATCGTTGTATTGGGTATGGTTTTCGCCTTGAGTCTTTTAATAACTCCGAGTGCATTTGCAAACCAGATTCCTATTGCTGTTGCACAAATAAGCGCCGATGGCAGCGCTTTTAGTTCGGAAATCACGGTAACTCAAGGAAGGTCGTACAGCATTACGCTTTCTGCTGCGCACAGCCAGGATCCAGACGGATGGACTGCTCCGGGTACCGGAATTTCCCAAGGAGGGCAATGTCGGTGGTACACAAAACTGGATAATCCTGAGTCGGGAGGAGGCGGAGGGCTTCAATTAGGGCAGCTAGTTGCGTTTGATACAATTATTAATAATCCATTTGATCCAGAGGCATGTACTGTTGCCGCAGGATTTCATACTTTTAACGACGCTCCTGGCATGTATACATATAATGTGCTGCAGATTACGGATGCCGGAGGAGCGAGCTCAAGAATTGCAAATATTATTGTGACAGTAGCTGCTGCTCAAGCAAGCAATAGTGCTCCTATTGCACCAGCGCTTATAATGGCAAGCCCTCTCTGCGACCCGTTTGGATACAATAGTGATTGCCCAACTCCAATCATTTATCCTACGGAAACAGGTCTTCCAGTCCTCCCGCCGCAAACAAGCATTAATGCTCTCGCTGTAATCCCGCAGAAGTTGAAAGAACATAAGACAATAATTGCATTCGCGTTGGCTGCAGGCACTGCAGCGCTTAATGCTCCCCTGATTGTGTCTAATATCATTTCTTCTCTTGCGCAATTTACACAGTTTATCGGTTCGTTCTTGTCAGTGCGCAAGCGCAAAGATCGTTGGGGTATTATTGTTGATAGTGATTTTGGAAGGCCGATTGCGCAGGCAGCTGTGCAAATATTCGATGCCGCATTTAATAGGTTAAAAGAAACGCAAATAACTGGGGCAGACGGTCAGTTTGCATTTTTACTTCCTTTTGGGAGATATTACATCATTGTGAGCCGTCCTGGGTTTGTTTTCCCTGCCCGCAAGAAGCCTCCTACAACATTGCGTCGAGGAGAACGCCTATATTTAGGAGAAGCATTTGAAATTAAAGATCAGGATGCAGAGAAAATCCCCCATCTGATCATTCCTATGGACAGAGAAGAGGGTGCGCCTGCTAATTCTTCTCTTTTTCGCCTATACTGGGATAAGTTTATAGAGCTTATAGATAAAATAGGCCTTGTTTTCCTATTTGCTGGCGTTGCGATAAATACATATTTATTTATAGTTGCTCCCGGAATTCTCAATACGATATTTGAGATATTGTACTTAATTCTTCTATTGTTCAAATTATATATTCTTTTGTTCCATCAAAAAGGCATAGGGATGGTTGTAGATAAAGCTACTCACAAAATAGTGCGGTTAGCTGTAGTTCGTTTGTATGATGCTGCTACAAACAGAATTGTACAAACGAGAGTAACAAACCAAAACGGGCGCTTCTTTATTCTTGCTCCGCGAGGAGAATATACAGCATCAATCGCAAAGCCCGGGTATAAAACTTTAATCATCGATAAGTTGCAGATTAAAAGCAATACGTCAAAGGTTGTTGCGCTAAATATTGAGCTGGAACCGGAAAAATAATTTGATTGAAGTTGTTTCGTGGATAAGATTCGAACCTTTTCCCAGAATACTACAGGATACCTAAAAGTCGCTAATTTGCCCCTATGAGAGCCTAAAATGGCTTTCTACGTTCTCTTGACAAGAGTGCGATATTTCAACTATAATAAATGTTCTGAAACCCAGTCATTCCCTGCTTCACCTGCACCCTACAAAGGAGAATAGACATGAACGATGATAGGCGTCGTGAGATTGACGAGGTTTTTGCTCAGTACGGACCAATCACCAACATTCCAGCACGTGTTCTGGAAGAAAAACGACTGAGGGTTATTCATGACCCTCGGGGAACAACGTACCAGCTCGTAACAGAAGAAGATCACCGTGAGCTTGTGCAGCAAGCGCACTTGGTGATGGCAAAATATGAAGGATATATCTTTGCCGATAACCTGACCCGTTTCTTCCGTCTCTTTAACTGTTATGAGATGCTCGGTCGTGAAGCGATTGCTCAAGTCGCACGTTATGCTCAGGGTTTCGTTAATGCTGGTATTCCACCCATTTTCCAACAGAGGTGGTATACTCCAACGTTCTTCGAGTGGACCTTGACCACCCACACTGATCCTGCGAGAGTATTGTTCCCAACTGTCGATTTTGTTATTCAGTTCGCAACTGGTGCCTACGACAGGCGACGAGCAGCGATCGGGCAACGGCTTCAACAGTCTGGACTTCAGAAACGAGGAGACAGGCGGATTCCTATTCAACCAACGAGTCCTAAAGATGTTCGAGAGTTTCGTCAAATCGCCTTCACGGCTGGGGGGAAAGTTAATCCCCTGCTGATTCGTGAGACGATTACCTACGCAGAGAAACACTTCAACTTTTCCTCACCGAAAAGCCAAAGTGAACACATTGACCAGGACTATAGTCTGTTCCTCTTCCTTGAGGAGCAGCTTCATTCTTTGCCATGTGAGCCTCTACCGTCTCAGATATGGGATCAGAACCCCTCTACGGCAAGTCAGCCACGTTGGTATCTAGGTTTTCAAACAACGGAACATACCAGAATCGTTCGGGCATTTCTCGACTCGTTACCTCTAACACTTAACGAGACCGATCGACGAAGGCTAACGTGTTTGGAGCTTTTATACCCTGACGTGGTAGACCAGTGGCGTCGCAGTCGAGAACAGCAGCAGGTTGCGATCGAGGAGGAGAGACTTCGGAGGTTGGTGACACAGGCGAGGCAAACTGGAGATTTTTCTATTGTGCCGATGAATACCTTTACTGATTTGCCCTGGAGCGAGTGGTCAATTCCAGTTGCCCAAGCTTACCTGCGGGACGTCTGCCAAGCTCTGAAGGAGAAGGGACCAGCAGCACTACTTAAGCCGATTGGCTGGTTGCGCTTTACCTTGGCTAAACCCCTCTTTCAAATCGCAGTTCTGGGCGATATCGTTTCCACTGCACAGATGAACATCCTTCAGAATATGAGCGATGGTGAGTTTTTACAAGTGTTCTCGGGCGGGGAAGGTTTTGAACGATTTAAAGCCCTCCAACGTTCAGTAGTTACTCGAAAGAAAACCGCTATCAGTCAAGAGTTGCAACGAGTTCTGCGAGCTCGCTATCAACAATTGTGCCGCAGTTAGTTTTATGTATATCCCGAACTCTCGGCGATCTGGAAACAGGTCGCCTTTTCTTTACTAGAAATCATACAAATCGCTCACTGACACGCGTAGCACCTTCGCCATCCTGTACAGCTTATTGATCGCAGGCGAAGAGCTGCCCTGCACGATGCATCCTTCATACAGCCGAGAAATATTAACATGATGAGCTAATTTCTCCTGAGATATGCCCCGTTGAATCCTAAGCTCTTTTGGATAAATTACTCGCAGGAGCCATAACTGATATTACCCATAAAGCAAACAGCAGCAGTTGCTTCAGGAGCAGATAAAGATTGAACAGGCTATGGAAGTAGACTAGAGAACGACTTACGCAAGAAAGGTGGCATCCTCACTACACTTGGCTCGAACCTACTGTCGGTCAAAAGTCGAAAAGTCTAATATTGGAGCGGGTAACGGGAATCGAACCCGTATCTCAACCTTGGGAAGGTCGTATTCTACCATTGAATCATACCCGCGCACTATTCAACCTCTCCCCTATCAATATTCCAATGATACTTAAAAAGCAAGAGCGCGATTGGACGCGCCTGCGCTAATTTTTTATACAATGCGTTGGTGTCGGCGATATTTTCCTGTTTCATAAATGCTTCTTGCTGGAGAAAAGGAAGAATGATGGTAGTGTCATACTGTGTAAACGAAGACATGCCGAGCGGAGCAATACTCGAAATGTCTGTAGTGTGCAAAATAGCAGTTCTGTAGCGCACTGCGTCTTGCGCGCTCACTTGCGACTGCAGGCGAGCGTGTGTAATAAGATGCCTGCGCATTAAGGTGGTAAGCGTGGACTCTTCTGTAGGGAATGATTTCCCCGTTTTACTGGCAAAGGCAATATCGTATGAGCGTTGCATCGCCCAATCCTGACTAGTAATGCACCCTCGAACAGTGCATGCAATTGGCCAGGGGAAAAATGTTGCAAGCACCGTGTCTGATTCTGAGTGTGTCAACACGCTCGCCCATGCACTCGCGATTGCAATGCCTATAATACCTGTAATTAATATAGCAACGACGATTTTAGTCATGAGTTCTTCGTGTTCACAAAAAAGAGATACCACCACTTAAGCGGTGTTGACACGGGCGCAGCTGGTTCTTTCTGAAAGGCAGTTGTCTGTTGATTGGGTGTTGATGTTTCTGGAATAAGAACTACTTTTTCTCCAGGTGCCCGGTAGTTTAATTGTTCGCGCGCAATGCGTTCTCTATAATCTTTAGTTCGGAAGTATTCGTTGAGCTGCTGCAATTCGACTAAATGCTTTTGCATGTTGTCTACTTGCGATTGCAATTCGCGAATCTGTGTTTGCGCCTGCCATCGGCGGCTTGCTTCCTGGGCTAGCGAGAACACAATTAAGATTACGGCAATGATCGTGATAAGCAGTACTATGTTCGGACGTAAAAATGCCATAGATATTACGATGCTTGTTTCGATATTGGTATGGTGTGCAGCTCCCCGTTTCGCATGACAGAAAGCTGGATTTGATTCCCGCCCAAAAGTCTAAGAATGCTGCTATCCCAGGTTATTGTATTGCCGTTGATTGCTGTGATAATATCGCCGTTCTTTATACCAGCTTGCCCTGCAACCGTTTTTGGCGTTATGGATTGCGCAATTGCGCGTACCGCAAATACAGACTGATCGTTTTCCTGTAATGTCCATGTAATGGCAAGTCCAAAATCGGCAAGCGGATTTTGAGAAAGGTTGTTTGCAGATAATCTGCCAAGCGCTTGTTGGATATCTGGGGAAAGTAATAGCGATGCATGTTCGCTGTCTTGCAGTAATCCCGCCAAGCGTCCGTCATCATCAAGAAGCGCGGTACCGGGTAACAACACAGGTTGCACACGTTGCAACACGCCAATTTGTTGAATGCCGGGGGCGGAATCTTCATTCGGAGGGGTAATACCTGAAAGGTGAGTAAATTGGGTTGAAGGAGCCATTGTTGTACTCGATCGGAATACGCCGAGCAAGCTTGCTCCGATGCGAGGAGCTAGTTGAGCTACATCAATTGGAGTTACTACTTTATGGTCAAGTCGGAAAAAATGAAGTCCCGTTAAGGTGTCCGTCCCGATGCCGGTAAGAGTCACTTGCGCGCCATCTTCTCCAACGGCAACAACGGGGCTACTTCCCCCTGGTTGCGTTGAGGCAATAACCCCATCGTTTGTAAGTACAACTCCAATAGCAAACGGTTGGAGTTCTTTAGAAGATGTTTTGTGGGCGAGAAGGAATATAGATTTTGATTTATTAGCAATAACATCAGTTGCAAGCTTGCCCGGAGAAATAGTGATTTGCTGGGTAACAGGAACGATCGTCTTTGTTTGTTCTGAAGATGAGTTGGTTGCCACCTGCTTCGGAGTAACCATGCGCGTTCCAATGTATCCCCCGAGCGCCCCAACGCCTCCAAGTAGTATAATAAAGACAAGCAGCGATCCAAGGGATATTTTGATGGTTGTAGATTCCGTTTTCATGTGTATAGTATAGCAAATTTATATCCACCGTGCTGTACTAAGCAAAATAGCAACTCCAAGGGCACTTGCAAGCATGAGCTCGAGAAGGAGTTTACGCGAAAGCCTTTTTTCATATGCAGCGCCGATAATTTGCAGCGCCGCGTAGTATAGAGAAACGATGAAACCTGTTTCAACGACAAAATGCAGCGGTAGAAATTGCAGAATCCAAATAATCTCGATAAGTACAAAAGCGACAGCAAGAGACAATAATGCAGTTTCATATAAGGTGTGTGCATATCGCACCAATGACTGAAACGTGGTGAGTCCGATAATAGGATACAAGATTGCCAGCATATACCCTACAGGTGAATATAGGTAATAGCGCCAGCCGATTACTGTGGCGACACATGCGAACAGTGCGACCAGTGAAAGAGACATATTCCACGTTGGCCATGCTTGCTTTGCGCCATATTTAAGTATGAAGAAAAAGATTGCAGCACACCCTGCAAAGTACGCATGCAAAAATAGTGATTGCGGGAGATAGATTGCAAACGCAGTAAAGCCGAACGCAGCAAGTGTCGGAAGAATTGCTTGCGTAGGGTGAAATAGCTCCCCTTCCTCCGATCGGATTAATATGATTCCGATAATAAGTACGGTAAGAATGATGCAAAAGAGTATAATTGGCCATTTGCCGAGCGCAAACCAAAGCTCCATGCTTATAAAATAAAACAAAGAAAGGAGCACGTAGTGTGACGACGGAAGCAATGACCGTATCTTCATGTGAGGAAAGTTATTTTGGGAGCCTGCTAATGTAATCCCCCGCGGATAAAGCGGCGGAGCAACCATGTCCTGCCGCCACAACAATTTGCGCATCTCGGATATCTGTTACATCCCCCGCTGCAAAGAATCCGGGGATGCTCGTGATAGCGTATCTATCTGCGGGAATTGCTTTGAACTTGTTTAATGCAAGCAAGTCTTTTACCGGCTCCGTATTTGGAATAGCTCCGATTGTTACGAAAACACCCTCTACTGCAATCGTTTTTTCTTCTTGCGTCGTTTTGTCTGTGTATGTTAATCCATCAACTAACGTTCCTCCTGTAATTGCTGCGGTTTTCGTGTTGTACAGAATAGTGACATTCGGATCATTTTCGAAATTCGATACTAGTACCGGGTCCGCATTGAGCTTCTCTGTGTCGTGGAGTAGGTATACGTGCGATGCAATCTTTTGCAGCATAATTACTGCCTCTGCACCAGTATTTCCGCCGCCGATTACCGCAACGTTTTTACCGGCGAATAGCGGCGCATCGCACGTAGCGCAATATGTAACGCCCAAATTCTTATGCTCTTGCTCGCCTGGTATGCCCAGCATCCTTGGGTGTCTGCCAGCGGTGTATATAATTGTTCTGCTTTGAAATTCTTTTTTGGATTCTGTTGTTGTAGTAAAAACGTCCCCGTCTTTTGCAATTTTAACCACTTTGTCTTGCACGATTTGAACAGCCTCTTTATGATCGTTGAGATGTGCAATCAGCTTGTCTGCAAGCGTATTTCCATCAGTAGTGCGGTCTCCCGGCCAATTTTCAATATCTCCGGAGTTGCGCACTTCTCCGCCGGGTAAATCCCCTATTAATATTACGGATAGCTTTTTTCTTGCAGCATAAATCGCCGCAGTGATTCCTGCGGGCCCATATCCGACAATTAATACGTCGGCTGCACTCATAGGGAAATATCTAGAGCTGTTGCGAGCGCCTCTCGGTCATATCCTATAATCATCTGCTCGTTTGGCTTTTTTTCAACTAGGATAACAGGAACCCCCATTTGTCCGGAACGTTCAATCATTGCGCGAGCCTGTGCTTGGTCGTTGCTTACGTCAATTTCTGTAAAAGGAACATCGTGCTCTGTGAAAAATTCTTTAGTGGCTTTACAATATCCGCAAGTCTTAGTGGTATATATTGTTACTTTCATACGTTACATGATACCGTATGGTATATGAAAAAAACAGTGGCAATTGTTGGATTGGGCTATGTAGGGCTCCCTTTGGCTCTTGTAGCGCGAAATAAGGGTTGGAATGTGGTTGGGTTTGATGTGGATGAGAAGAAAATTGCCAAAATTATGCAAGGCAAAGCGCCATTTGAAGATGTGTACGTAGAAAAAGAACTGGCAAATGCCCCTCTGCATGCGAGCACGAAGCCAAGTGTGATAGCAAATGCCGACGTGGTGGTGGTTGCCGTACCTACTCCGGTTACGAGCGACCACATGCCCGACTTGACTCCCCTAACCTCTTCCTTGGAATCGATTTTGCCTTATTTGAAAAACGGCCAGTTGCTTTCTATTGAATCAACAATTAATCCGGGCGTTATGGCCGAAGTGGTGCTGCCGGTTATCCAAAAGCGCCCGGAATTAAACATTCATATTGTTCACTGCCCTGAGCGCGTAAATCCCGGCGACGCAACATGGTCTGTTGCAAATATCCCCCGCGTAATCGGCGGGTTTACAAAAGATGCGACGCGCAAGGGCAAGGAGTTTTATGAAAGTATTTTGGATGCGAAGGTAAAAGAAATGGATTCTGTTATGGAGGCAGAGGCCGTAAAGATTTTAGAAAATACTTTTCGCGATATCAATATTGCTTTCGTAAATGAAATGGCGAAATCTTTTGATACGCTTGGTATTGATATAAAAAATGTTATTGAAGGGGCGGCTACGAAGCCGTTTGCGTTCATGCCGCATTATCCTGGCAATGGTGTGGGCGGGCATTGCATAAGCGTGGATCCATACTACATGATCGAAAAAGCTCGGCAAGCTGGGTTTGACCATGAGTTTCTTAAGCTTGCACGAGAAATTAATAATTCCATGCCAGCATTTGCCGTGTCTCTAATTGATCGCGCGAAAGAAAAGCTTTCTTTGCAAGATCCGATCGAAGTGGCGCTGTTGGGCCTTTCATATAAAAAAGATATAGACGATATTAGGGAAAGTCCGGCACTTGAGATGCGGAAAATATTGGAAAACCGTTCCGATATATCGCTTCGCGTATTCGATCCGCACGTTCCGCGTTTATCTACGGTAGAATCGCTCGATGCGGCGTTGCAGGGTACTGAAGTTGTAATATTGGCTACAAATCATAGTGACTTAATTGATGCGCTCACGCCGGGCAATTTGAAAAAATATGGCGTTGCGTGCGTTATTGACGGCAAAAATGCGCTCGATGCCGATGGCATTGCACAAGAAGGAATATTATATTTAGGAATCGGGAGATCGAGGGAATAGTACCTAGGTTCACTTCACCTGCATCGTCAGTAATCGTTTTGTTTCTATAAATTGGGTTTCCTCCCCTGGGCTGTTCATGATGACGGCCACGCGATTTTTGAGCGCATCGGCGCCCTGCACCACTAGGCAGTAGCCAGCTTCATATAAAAAGCCTGTTTTGCTCCCAGTGACATTCATTTTCTCCGTCTGAACGTATTTATTCGTATTGCGAATAGTATGCTCTCTGTGTGTGCCGCGTACTATAAATGAATATTCTTTTTGACTGGTTGCCTGGGCAATTTCCGGATAATGCGTAAATGCGTAGTTTGCCATGACGGCAATTTCATATGCAGTAGAAACATTTTGAACACCGAGCCCCGTGACGTCGTGAAATTCTGTTTGCTCCAGGCGGAGCTCGACTGCTTTGCGATTCATTTCTTGTACAAAATCTTCTTTTGAAATACCCAGCTGGCGAACATATGCCATTGTTGCGTTATTAGCCGATCCGAGGAGGGATGCATTGAATAAGTCTTTCATCGTTACGGTTTCTCCGGGATTTAAAATTAGTTCTCCGCCTTCCACATATTCGCTGGGCAGAATATTTGCATCTTGATTCCACGATATGCCATGGTCGAGTGCAATCATTGCTGTCATGAGCTTTGTGATGCTAGCGAGCGGGCGTCGCTCAAATCCATTTTTTTGAAACAGAATCATTTGCGCATCACCGTCATATAAAAGCGCGCTTGAGGATTGAATAGCAGAGCTGTCTTGAGTTTTGCTTTGTGCATCATATGATAGACCAAGCTGAATGTTCCCTCCTCCGGAAAGCGGCATAGATGCGGGCTGTGCATGGATAATGCGAGATACGACAACTCCCAGAGAAAGCGATAGCCCCGCACAAACCAGTATAAGAAAAACGGTAATCCTGTTCATAATGCCCTGTAGTGTACAATACAATACAGCCTGATTCTATGTATATTATTCATACAAAAGATGCCTCCGAGGCGCTCCCGTATATTCAGGAGGGGCGGGTTGTCGCCTTTCCCACCGGAACCTCATACGGGCTCGCAGCTGATGCCCTGCAGGGACACGCACTTCAGCGATTGTGCAATCTGAAAAAACGTCCTCAAGAAAAAACATTTACTATTTTTCTGGATCCTTCTTTATACGATAAGTATCTTGATATGCGGGAAGATGAAAAACGCTTTCTTGTGCGTTACGCAAGCACGGCGCTCACGCTGCTCGTGCAGCCAAAAGAATCGCTTATGCACGCAGCGCAAGATGGTTTAATAGGGTTGAGAGTTATTGACCATTCGATGATGGCGCAGCTTGCGGAACTTGCTCATGTGCCCCTTACAGCAACTAGTGCAAACATTTCCGGCGAGGAAGCGTGCTATGACGCTGCTTGCATTGAAAAATCATTTCCTGGCAGAGTTGGTACTACGTACGATTTATCTTTAGCAGCTATTCTTGATGGCGGCACGCTTCGTCCAGGCCTTGTGAGCACTATTGCAAAGCTAGAAAACGGCAAGGTAAAAATTATTCGCCAGGGCGCGCTTGTCCTGCATTCAGATACCGCTGGCTCATAGCGTATGTACCGTATCCGATTGCGATTAACATAAATCCGGCTCCAATTAACGCCAACGGCCACCCGATGGTATCGCTGAAGTACTCAGCAGTTAGTTTAAGGATAAATGCCATAAGATACAGGCTTGCAATAATGAGCATTGCTTTGCTTTTCAAGTAGACGCTCAGACCCATCCCGGCGAAACAAATACCCACAAATGCGATTTCCCATATTTGGTGAACGTCAGGCTTGAATCCTCCAAGTGCGAACGATGCGCCTAGGAACATGAGCGATCCTGCTGCATATAGCCAAGCCGTAAGGGTGCGGAATTTCGATGATAACCCGTATCCAAGCAGAAGGTACGATGTTCCCAGCAGCAAAAAACGGTACTCTAGCATTGTGACAGTATTTAATCCGGATCCTTGGAGGATGGAATGCGTGGCCGAAAAATACAGCAAGCTTCCGAAGATGATGGAAAACACTCGAAAGAGCGATTGCTTCGTGACAAAAATAGATGCCGTAGTCGCAGTGAACATCAGCATGTAAATAATATCTGAGTAACTGATTGTTTCGGAGTAGTAATGCGATTCATGGAGCGTAACAAAAAGTCCGAACGGAGTAAGAAGAGAGAATAGAAGAAAAAAAGAAAAGGCGACGCCCCGAAATCCTTCCGCGCGGAGTATAAAGGTTCCTGCAATATATGCCGCAATGCCAGATCCGAGCGTAATTGCAATGCGCGCAGCAGAGGAAATTCCGCTCCATTGCTGGTGGACGAAAAGCACCAGGCCGATACAGACGATTATTCCGCCGATTGCGTACAAGATATTTATCAAAGAAAGCGATTTTTTCTGCGGCTGTTGAACCTCGCCTGTTCCGCGCCGGAATGCGCCTATAACATCCTCATACGAAACTTTTTTTGCTGCAGATGCCTCTGTAATTGCGGTTAAGAGCGCTTCCTTATTCATACGCGTTATTGTACTACCCATGCTACGAACGAAAACGGAACATGATTTCCTTTTGTAATAACGGTAACTTTTTTACTAGCAGTATTTTTAGAAAGGTATGCAGAGGCGCGATCTCCCTCCCCTTCATAATAAAACGGGAACATTCCTCCAGAAGAGCTACCATATGTCATCGTAAAGCCATCCGGCGAAGTGGCATCGTCTGAAAGAGAAAGTTTTTTTAACTCATCAAAAGAAATTTCAGTGTTTGTATTTGCTTCTGTGTTATGGAGATAAAACCGGGGAGCTTCGGCGCCTTGGTATGGATACGGCGCAATGTCCGGTTTTTGCGAAATAGTCAATGTCGATTCGGTAATCTGATTGTTTTTAATCGAATACAGATGCTGAACCTGCTGGCCGTTTTCAATCTGTATTGCAGTCGGGTATTGGCCAAGAGCATACACAAAATCAGTCGTAGGGTGGATTGATCTGCTCGGTACGGTAATCGCGATAGCAATGCCAACAACCATAAGCAGAGGAATACTTAGGCCGACGATAAGCGAAATGGTAGAAGATTTCATATTTTCTTTATAATACACTAGAATTCCGATGTGTCACGAGGGAGGAAGAAGTCTGTAATCCATTCGAAGGTTACTCGGATACGATTATTCCAGCCAAACATGCTTTGCAAAAATACGATTCTGCGCAGCAGCCATGCAAAAAATCCAGTCGTTACGAAGTCGTTTCGTTCATAAATCGCATATCCGTTCCCAATTGGGATAATGTCTCCTTTGTGCTTGTACCTATTTTTCCGAAGAGATCGTTGTTGCGTGAATGCTACAATGTTGTCGGATACAATTTCCGCCGCTTGTACTGCGGCTTGAGCTGTTGGCGGATAGGAATATAGCGGGTCAGTTATCGATGCGCAATCCCCAACTCCAAAAATCTCCGGATATTCATGAACCTGAAAGGTAGGAGTGACTTTTAGCAAGCCTCGTTCCGTGAGTAGTTTTTTAGGAAACAGTGACGTGAGCACGCTTTCTGTTCCGGCCGTCCAGAACACGCTGTTGCTGGCGATTGATTTTCCGCCTGCAAGCATCACTCCGCTCTGCGTCACTTCCACGACGCGCGCGCGGAGTAATGTTTTTACTTTAAGCTGGTATAAACGCTTCTTCGCTTCAAATGATGCGCGCGGGGACATTTGTTCTAGTAATCTTGTTCCTGCGTGGATGAGCGTTACCTTTGCCAAGCTAGTAGGTACATCGCCATAAAATTTCCGCATTTCATGTTGGATTAAGTCAGACACTTGCCCCGCAAGCTCTGTGCCCGTTGCGCCCCCTCCTACAATTACGAAATGCATATACGCAAGCATTGATTCGCGGTCTTTTGCATCATGCATTTCAGACGCCAGTTCAAACGAATTAATGATTCGATTTCGAATTTCAATGGCGCCCGGGAGCCATTTAAGCGCAAGCGCGTATTTCTCAGCGCCAGGAGTTCCAAAGAAGCCCTGCTCTACGCCCAATGCAACAATAAGCACGTCGTATGAATGGTCGCCCCTGTCGGTGTGTACGATTTTTTCTTGCGGATCTATTCTCGTAATGTCTGCTTGGTGAAAATCCTTTCCACAGCACGATAAAATTTCACGGAGCGGCTGCACCACGTGCTCTCGATCTACCGCCCCAGTTGCCACTTCATGCAGCATGGGTGAATACGTAAAATAGTTTGTTTTGCTGATGAGTTCGATTCTAATGTTATGTACATTTGCCGGATGCACCAATCGATGCAATCGTTCGTATGTTGCGATGCCGCCAAAACCCCCTCCTAAGATAAGTATTTTCTTCATGCTTGGTTATGAATATGTTTTCTCAATTTCTTGCACGGTATTTTCAATTTCCTTAAGCCGTTCTTGCAATTGCCCGGCAAGCTTGAGGCCTTGCTCGAATTTCGGCAGGTCCTTTTCTAAATCTAATTCACGAGACTCAAAGTCTTTTACAATTTCTTCCAGCTCGTCGTATCCCTTGGTAAAATCGAATTTCTTTTCAGATTTTGTCATACCAGTAGTCTATCATGCGCCCGTTTTCTGAACAACGGAAGAAACGGCTCCGTCTAAAAGCGTTGTAGTAAGCTCCTCGCCAATTGTAGCGTCTTTCGCATGCTTTAGCACTGCGCCGGAACTATTACGAGTAATAGAAAATCCTCTCGCCAGTACGCGTTCGGGAGATAACGCCACAAGTACTCGCTTCATGCCATCGATTTTTTGTTGAGATGCGCTGATATTGCCCTTGATGCGCATAGAAACAGAACGGATTCGCTCTAAAAGCTGAGAGGTATTGCTTGTCGCCTGATGCAGCCGATTGCTCATTGCATGAATGAATGTTTTGATGTTTGCCTGGCTGTTTGCAATACGCTGTGCCAGCGATGATGTAAGAGCAAGGCGCATGCGGGAAATATCTAGCAGAATTTCTTCGCGCGTACGCACGAGAAGTTCCGCCGCATTGCTCGGGGTGGATGCGCGAATATCTGCCGCAAGTTCTGCCAAGCTTACGTCGCGCTCATGACCGATGCCGACTATTGTTGGCGTTCGAGAACCGGCTACTGCGCGCACCACGTGCTCGTCATTAAATGCCATTAAATCTTCCAAACTCCCGCCTCCGCGCACTAATATAATTGCATCAAGATTTTCAAGCTCCGTATTTGCTGTTTCAAGCGCAGCTATAATCTGCCTTGGAGCATCGTCTCCTTGCACTTGCGTATGAATAAATGAAATCGTAAGTCCGCCTTGCCGCACGCGCAGCACTTTTAAAAAGTCCGCATATGCCGCAGCCTCTTTTGATGTAATGAGCGCAATGTGCTGCGGGAATCTTGGCAGGATTCGTTTTCGCTCAGGAGCAAATAATCCTTCTTGCGCTAATTTTTGCCGAAGTAATTCGAACGCGCGCTTCAAAGAACCTTCGCCGGATGGTTTTACGGATTGTACGACAAAACTTAAAAATCCTTTTGCTCGCAAATTCGGTTTTCCCGTTACCCGTACCAGCATGCCGTCTTCAACGGCAACCCGAAGGCTCCATACCGTCATAAAGCATTTCAGCACGCTGGTATCGTCTTTAATATCGAACGTCACCCATTTATTATGAATTACGTTAAATCCTGAAACTTCCCCCTCAACGGTCAAGTCGCCCAGCGAATCTAGCGCAATATTAATTGCTTCTACGCATTGGCTTACGGATAGTACAATTTCCATTGTCTTATCGTACAACGATGATATGATTTATGCATGGAAATTGATGAGCAAAAATTGAAGGAAATTTTGAAGGGAGAACGCGAAGAATATCAGCGAGCGACGCAAGTGTATATAGAACACTCTGATAGTAACGTAAAAGCTGTTGCTGAACAGTATCTTGGGTTATCCAAAAAAGTTGATGGGCTTGCGCATGATATGCGGGCCGGGTTTGAGAAAATAAATCAAGAACTTGATGATGTGAAGCGAACTGGCGAGGCAACATTTGAGCAAGTCGGTACGCTTGTTATGAAAGATACTGAAGAGCAAGAAGTTCTAAAAAATCACGAACAACGAATCACGAAGCTTGAGCAGAAAAACTAATTTAACATCCAGATTGCAAGATTTAGATATCCCGCAAATGTTACCCAGAGAATATATGGAATAAGTAAATATGCCGCTGGTTTTGCAATCGGCCTGAATAAATATATTGTTGCAAGAATAAGAAGCCACATTGCAACTAGGTCAGCAAATGCCCATGCAGGATTGTGTAAACCGAAAAATACAATCGACCATGTTGTGTTCAGTGCCAATTGCGCTGCAAAAATCCACAGCGCAAACGCAATCGCCCGTTTCTTCTTTTTTGTTTTCGTTTTGGCGTATTGTTCCCAAACTATATACACCGCAACTCCCATCAGCGCATACAGCAGCGTCCATACCGGGCCGAATATCCACCCAGGCGGATTCAGTGCAGGCTTTACCAGCGTTGCATACCAGGTTGGGATTTCAGGCGCTGTAAACAGCGAACCAAGCAATCCTGCAACTTCACACGCCGCAATAAATAATGCCACTTTCCCCCACGCTCGAATGTTCATAATGAAAGTATAGCATGGTTTGGTAATGCGCCTTAACCACCTGCCAAGTCCATGACGATCGAACTAAAAAGTAAGCCCAAGCTCTTAAAAATAAATAATAAGTATGGAATCAGCAAGAATGCTGCCCATCTCGAAATTGGCCAGAATTTTTTTATGACGATAATAATTACGATAATTATGCTTATCGAAAAAACTCCGAAAGTAACACTGCTAAGTTGCTTGGTTAGCGCAAGTTGAGTGGAAACGGTTCCCATTACGAATTTCAAATAAGACGCGAACCAAAATACGTTTAATAAAAGAAGGACGCCGAATGTTTTCATTGCGGACGTGATTTTTTGCCGTTGCTGCGCATCTCGCGTCACTTCTAGATGTCGCCATACATGAAATGTGCTTATGCTCATGAGCGCATATATTGGTACTAAGCTCAACCCCAAAGATTGTAATATTAACCGGAAATAAAGATTGGTGATGGGCTCGAATTTTGAGGCGAGCGATAAAAGAATAACGGAGGAAAGAAAACCGATTGCGCCAATTGCTTCACAAATGACAATCGAAACTATTAATTGACCCCATGCGCGAGCATTCATGGAAGACGGTTTGTTTATAGCTTCCGAATGGCGTTGCAATATACGAAATACCAGTATGCCTAACAGCCCGCATAGTAGTATTCCTACCAAAAGAAAAATTATTATAGGAAAATAAAGTTCTTCTCTAGTAGACACGTTTTGCAGTACGAAGTAATCTACGAATGGTCCGCTAGCAGAAAAAAATAGTGGCAATCCCACCACTTCACAAATGACAATCGAAACAACCAGTTTTCCAAAATCACGAATGTTCATAAGGAAAGTATAGCATGGTAATTATTGTGTAAAAAAGCGCCGGGAAGGAGTTCTCTTGTGAGAATATTCCTTCCGGCGCTTTGTTGAATGAGCAGCCGCTACTTGATCCTGACCATGGGACCGCGGCGTCCCATGTAATTCCCATATAGCATGGGATTCGGCTCCCAATCGATTCGGTAGCCGGCTCCGAATTCGTATTCCAGTGCCATTGCGACACCGGCGAATCCAGTGGGCGGCCACGCGTCCGGCTCGGAGAGGAGGATGTCGTCACAGATATAATCCGGAACCCACATCAACGACTCCAGCACGGGATGTTCATCGGCAGACTTTGCACCTTTTGCTCGCTCGATAACTTGTCGGGCAGTGAGTTTCGTCTTGCCGATGAACACAAATTCGTAGGTCAGGGATCCGTACACCAGATCCTCAACCACGCCAATGCAGGCAATGCTTTGCAGGTCTTCGCGATCCATGCCGAGTTCCTCTCGATACTCCGCCATAATCCCGTTATAGGGATCATTTTCGTGCGCTGCTAACCTTCCGGCCGGAGCACAGTGCCGCATGATCGGGTACCGCGTTTTGGGAGTTCGAACTCCCAAAATCAGCTTGTTGTCAGCGGTGATGGTCACCGCCAACATCGATACCCCCTTTCTCACGCTTCCTTCGCCGAACTGTTCGACGAAGGCCGGTTGCGTGGTCGCCTGCATGTACTTGCGGGCGCTGACTCCGCAAGTTAAGCGAAGTTCATTTCCCTCTAACTTCAGATTGTGTGCCAAGAGCATTTTGCTCACGGCGGGGAACCCCGGGTCAAATTGCCTGACTCGGGCGACTTCTGCCTTAACGAACGCTTCCTGCGGAGCAGGAAGTGGATCGAAATCGCGATGAACCACCGAGATTTCGAACTTTTGCCCCGACGGTGCTGCAAACAGCCTTCTCGCGGGATACGGAAACGACATGAGCGCGCCTTTCTGAATAGGTCGAATTTTCAACGATCAGCCTAAAAACAAGCTTTTACGCTTCTTTTTAAGCAATTGACTACACAGTCAATCATATAAGTACAGCATACTATGTCATATATTGTCAAATATATTTAGTTTTTCGTTCGGTTAGTTT
>MHHS01000015.1:30559-36599 GCA_001817115.1 Candidatus Andersenbacteria bacterium RIFCSPHIGHO2_12_FULL_45_11b | reverse complement strand
GTAATGAAGACGGTGTACTCATCTGCATTCCCCACTGCAACCCTTGAAGACGATCATGCGCAGCTACATCATGACTATCTACAGATCTTCCAAGAATGAGTGGACTAAATAGAGCGATGATGAGGAGTATAAGCAGTATTGCTTTGCGTTTATATAAAATGAGCGCGTACAACGCC
Organism: Candidatus Andersenbacteria bacterium RIFCSPHIGHO2_12_FULL_45_11b; assembly: GCA_001817115.1. Taxonomy (GTDB): domain Bacteria; phylum Patescibacteriota; class Andersenbacteria; order UBA10190; family UBA10190; genus HO2-45-11b. The sequence goes on along the minus strand of MHHS01000015.1, from coordinate 36,423 downwards.
AGTGCAATACCGGCAATAATTGCTGATCTGGAAAATGTAAGCACTAGCCCAAGAGCAAATGTGGCGCCGAGTGAATAAATAAATAGCGGGTGTCGAATTCGCATTGCTGCTAGTAGTAAGCACCCAATCAGCAATATTCCAGATAAGCTGTTCGCATGTCCGAACGGTCCATATGCACGAATGTATTTTTGCCCATCGATATAGAAAGAAGCAACGCCGGAAGTATTAGCATTGATAATCGACTCTCCAATAAATTGCATGTGGAAATCGTGCTGGATAATAAATTGAGCGATCCCCCATTGCGCATACAGAGAGATTGCGCACAGCAGGGTAAGACAAAATGCACGCACATTTTTGCGTGTAAGAAATGAACTAGCCGCATATGCAAAAGCAATAGCAGCAACCATGAAGAGAAAAGATAATGCGTTAGCTGGATATGTCGCAATGATGCTGCTCCCGAGAAGAAAAAGAATGCAAATCAGAGGCAAGATGATATTCTTCCGCTGAACATCTTTATGGTTCAGAATAAATATCGCAATAATACTAAAGATAAAAAGGGTCAACCAGCTCCACGTGTGACGGGTTGCCGTAAAGTCCTCAAGTGATAGGCGCACAAGCGGTATAAGAAATACTATCCCGATAAGAAGTATGCTGCGTATTTCTTGTGTCCAATTCATGTGTTCTATCGTATGCCGATAGGTGGAATGTTATTTCTTTTTTGCTTTTTTGGGTTTCGGAGCTTCTTTTTGATCTTCAGCTTTCAAGCTCAGGCCGAGGCGATGTTCTTTTGGTTCCAATGAAATGATGGTGAAGTTCATTACATCCCCGATATGCAAATGTGCGGTGGGGTCTTTTTGAATTTCTTGCGGGAGTTCGGATACATGTACTAGTCCGTGTATGTCTTTATCAAGCTGAACAAACCCTCCAAACAAGGTAACTTTGAGGATTTCTCCTTTTACCTGATCTCCAACTTTGTATTTCTCCGCAGCTTTGAGCCATGGATCGTCTTGCAGTTGCTTGATAGAAAGCGAAATACGTAATCCATTATCAATTCCAATAACTTTCGCGCGCACTTTTTCTCCAACGCTGAGAATGTCTGATGGATTATCGATTCTCTGCCATGCAATTTCGGAAATATGCACCAACCCCTCCAGCTCCTGACCTTTTTCTTCGAATTTTACGAATGCTCCGAAGTCAACTATCCCGCTTACCACGCCATCGACAGTTTTACCTTGTCCGAGATTCTCGAGCGTTGTGCTCATTTCATCGCTTACTGCTGCTTTTTCAGAAACAATGAGTTTTTCGTTTTCCTGGTCAATGGTAATTGCTTTAATTTTGAACATCTGCCCTACATAGCTCTGTAGGCGTTCCTGGATTTTGGACTTATCCCCGCCTTCAACGCGAGGGTAGTGGTCTGGGGCTAATTGAGAAACAGGCAAAAATCCTGTTACGCCGTTTACTCGAACGATGAGTCCGCCCTTGTTGGCATCTATGATCTCGCTTTCAAATGCAACGTCATCATCTAGTTTTCTGCGCAGTTCTTCCCAGCTTCGCTCTCGAGTGGCGGATCGTAGGGAAAGTTCAATGTATCCTTCCTCATTATCCAGCTTCTGGATTGTTGCTTGGACGGTATCGCCGATTTTAGACCGTTTAAATGTATCGATATCGTCAAAAAGTTCTTTGCCGTAGATCACGCCTACGCCAAACCGTCCGATATCTACGTATAAGGCATTGCTTGTTTTCTCTAAAATACTTCCCGTAAGCACTTCTCCAGTAGTTGGTACGTGCGCTAATTCGTCGTGCTTTCCCAACAGCTCTTCCATGCTGATTGTGTCCTTTACGGATGATGCAGTTTTCATGTCCGGTATCATGACATATCGCATAAAAATGGTCAATATGAATTTTTAGAAGCTTGTCAGGAGTAAAAAATCCAAGTATTGTTTATCCTATCTATGCAGATCTCATGGCACGGACAATACACCGTAAAAATAATTTCAAAAGAAGTGACTCTTGTTCTTGACCCATATTCTTCTTCTGTTGGATTGCCGCCGTTTCGCGCAAAGGGTGATGTGGTCGGTCTTTCTAATCCTTCAGATAGTACAATGAGCCAGATCAGCGGAATTCAAGGCAATCCTCTTATTATTGATACGCCTGGGGAATATTCCGTAAAAGGATTAACGCTTTACGCAATGGGCTGGAAGCCTGCTGAAGGAGAGGAAAGGAACGTCCAGCGTTGGGTTATTGAGGATATGGTGGTATTGCATGTAGGAGCTCTTACAAGAAAGCTAGAGGAAAAAGAGTTGCAAGAGCTTGAGCGCACGGATATCGACGTTTTGCTCATTCCGGTTGGCGGCGGTTCAGGGCTTACTGCAAAAGACGCGCTTAGTCTTGTGGGAACACTGGAACCGCGCGTAGTAATTCCTATTCATTACAAGCTTCCTGGGCTTACGGAGCAGTTAGATGATGTTAAGGTCTTTGCAGAGGAAATGGGCGTAGATGCAAAGAATACGGAGAAGAAGCTTGTTCTTAAGAAAAGCAAGCTTCCTCAAGAAGATGTTCTTACAGCAATTTTAACTATCTAATCACAATATGAAAAATTTTATTGAGGAAAAAATACGATCGATCCAGAAGCAGCCGGATCATGTACGGACGAGAACGGTAGTATTGTGCACAATTGTAGCAACCATTGCTATTGTGCTTATATGGGCAGCCCTCCTGTTGCCTGCGCAATTAAGAATCGCTGCTTACTAACAATTACCATATGGCGGAGCAAGAAGAACAACCGAATTTCAATATTGGGAAATTAGTAAATCAGGGGCTATCTGCCGAAATTCAGAAGAGCTACCTTGATTACGCGATGAGCGTGATCGTTTCGCGCGCCTTGCCCGATGTGCGAGATGGAATGAAGCCGGTTGCCCGACGTATTTTATACTCGATGTGGAGGCAGAATTTGCGATCAGCTGCCAAGTTTCGCAAGTCTGCAAACGTCGTTGGAGATGTAATGGCGAAGTATCATCCGCATGGCGACGCTTCAATTTATGATGCATTAGCGCGTTTAGTGCAAGATTTTTCGCTCAGATACCCGCTTATTGATGGGCAGGGAAACTGGGGAAATATTGACGGCGATTCCCCCGCTGCAATGCGATACACAGAAGCCCGGCTGATGAAAATATCTGACGAAATGCTGTCAGATATTGCAAAAGGAACAGTGAATTTTATAGATAACTATGACGGATCCAAACAGGAGCCGGTAGTGTTGCCAAGCGCAATCCCCCAATTTTTAGTAAACGGAACAGTAGGCATCGCAGTTGGTATGGCTACAAACGTACCCCCTCATAACATTAAGGAAGTTTGTCTAGCGGCGTCTCACGTCGTGGATACGCCAGATGCTACTGTGAGCGATTTAATGAAATTCGTACAAGGGCCAGATTTTCCAACCGGTGCCGCTATATATAATAAGCAAGACATTCTCCAAGCGTATGCTACGGGACGAGGCGGAATTGTTACACGGGCTATTGCAGACATCGAAGAGGCGAAGAATGGATCGTTTAAAATAATTGTTCATGAGATTCCCTACCTTGTAAATAAATCCCAGCTCATTACAAAGATTGCTGAAAACGTGAAAGCAGACAGGATTCAAGGCATTCGCGATTTGCGCGATGAATCTGATAAGGATGGTATTCGTATTGTGATTGAGCTAAAGAGAGATGCGTATCCAAAGAAAGTCTTAAATCAATTATTTGATACAACGGATCTGCAGAAGACGTTCCATGTCAACATGCTGGCATTGGTTGATGGAGGCAAACAGCCGAAAGTTCTTACACTCAAAGATGCTCTTCTTGAACACATTAACCACCGTAAAGAAGTTATCACGAGACGTACGCAATTTGACTTGGATCGCGCTCGCGAGCGTGCGCATATTTTGGAAGGGTTAAAGAAGGCGCTTGATCATATCGATGAAGTTATTGCTATTATTCGAAAGAGCAAGACGCGTGAAACAGCGCACGTGAATCTTATAAATGAATTCAAGTTTTCCGATGCGCAGGCTACTGCTATTTTGGAGATGCGATTATCTGCGTTAGCTGGCCTTGAACGTAAAAGGGTTGAGGATGAATTGCGCGAGAAGCGATTGTTAATTAAAGAATTGGAAGGCATTTTGAAAGATCCGAAAAAAATTGCGGCTATTATAAAGGCAGATTACCAGCAGATTATTACTCAGTATGGCGACCTAAGAAGGACGCGAGTAGTTTCTGACGCTATTGGCGATTTCTCTCAAGAGGATTTGGTGCCTGATGATCCTACGATTGTAACTATTACGCGAGGCGGATACATTAAGCGCCTTGCTACGAGCACGTATCAGGTGCAGCGCCGCGGCGGCAAAGGCGTAAAAGGAATGACTACAAAAGAAGAGGACGTGGTAGATATTTTTCTTGCCACCACAACACATAAGCAATTGCTATTTTTTACCAATCAAGGGCGCGTATTTTCAACGAATGCGTATGAAATTCCAGAAACGGCGCGAGCGGCAAAGGGTCAGGCAATTCAGAATTTTCTTGAGCTTGCTTCTAATGAAAAAGTAACCGCCGTCCAAGATGTTCCAGACGCAGAGGAGCCAGGCGAATATCTCGTGATGGTAACGCGCGCAGGGGTGGTGAAGAAAACGTCCAGAGAAGATTTCCTGAACATTCGCCGCACAGGCCTGAAAGCAATTACGCTCAATAACAGCGATACGCTCGAATGGGTGGCAGTATCTTCTGGTTCGGATAACATCATGATTGTAACCAAGGATGGCCAGGCGATTTTGTTCCCAGAAACAGACATTCGGCCTATGGGCAGAGTTGCAGCAGGCGTGCGCGGCATTAAGCTGAAAAAGGCCGATGAAGTGGTTGCGATGCATATTATTGCTTCTGAAAAAGACGCAAAGGAGATACTGGTAATGACGAAAGAAGGATTTGGAAAGCGCACGCCAATTTCGCAATACAGAATGCAGAAGCGCGGCGGCATGGGAATTAAAACTGCCCAAGTAACAAGTAAGACAGGGCCGATTATTAAAGCAGTTGTGGTTGAGTCGGAAAGCGTTGCAAGCACGGATATCCTCGTAGTATCTGAGCGCGGCCAGGTTATTCGAGTGTCCGTTGCTTCCGTAAGCCAGCAAGGCAGATCAACGCAGGGAGTTCGGTTGATGCGCCCATCAGATAAGAGTGGAAAAATTGCTACATTTACGATCTGGAGAGAAGTAGAAGGAGAATAATTGTGGTACACTAGGGGGGATCTATGGCAGAAAGTAATCCCTTCATTCGTCCCGACACGTTTTGGCATACACTGATGCTTCGTGCAAATCAATCAGTGGTTCATCTTGGGTGCGGTGCGGGGTTCTATATTATTCCCGCAGCTCGCATTGTTGGAAAAAAGGGGAAGGCGATTGGTGTAGATATCCGGCCCGATATGCTGGCAGAAGTAGATAATAAAGCTCAGCAATTCGGGCTCGATACTATCGTGAAAACATTTCGAGCAAATATCGAAAACACCCCCGGCAGCCCGATTGGCGAGCATTCTATGGACTGGGTTCTTGTATACAATATTTTGCATCAATCTGACCCAAACAAAGTGTTTCAGGAAGCGCGCCGCATTGTGAGTATGAACGGCCATATTGTCGTTAGCGGATGGGCTACGGTGGCAACTCCTCTTGGCCCGCCTCACGAAAAACGCAGATCAGAAGAAGAGGTGAAGCAGATTGCCAAACAGAACGGCTTTTCGTTGGTAAAAGAGTTTGCGCCAAGCCCATACCATTATGGATTAATCTTATCTCCTAAGGAGGCAGTATGAAGTTGCCAATTCCAATGCTTCTGCTTGTTATTGTTAGC
>MHHS01000015.1:25062-30485 GCA_001817115.1 Candidatus Andersenbacteria bacterium RIFCSPHIGHO2_12_FULL_45_11b | reverse complement strand
ATGAATTTGTGAGCGTTGTTACCAAGGACGTAGTGCGAGATGGCTTGATATATGCGCTGCCGACATCTGTAGACACGCTCGCACTATATGTAAATACGAATATATTTAACGCAAACGGAATTGCACAGATGCCGCAGCTGTGGGCGGATTTTCAAAATGACGTTATAAAAATTACAAAAGTTTCTCGGCAGGGAGTCATTGATCAGAGCGGGGCAGCTATCGGTATCGCAAGCAACGTGAATCGAGCCTCTGATATTCTCCAGCTGCTCATGATGCAGAGCGGGCTGCCTATTCTCGACACGTCTCGCGGAGACAAGCGCGTAGATATCGCGAATAGCATAGGCGAGCGCGCGCTTACGTTCTATACAGATTTTGCCAATAAATCGAAGCAGGTATACACATGGGATTCTTCCCAGGATTACTCCATTGATGCATTTGCAGAGGGTAAAACGGCTATGATGTTTAATTACTCATACCAAATTCCGATTGTACGTGCGAAAAATCCGCGCCTGCAATTTGCAATTGCTCCAATGCCGCAGATTGATGCAACCAGCGCACAGGCAACGTTTGCAAGTTACTGGCCATATGCAGTTTCTGCATCGTCGAAAGCGCCCGGTGCTGCGTGGCAGTTTGTACGGTTCCTTACGTCGCAAAAAAATGCTGACGCGGTGAATAAGTCGGAAGGAATTCCTCCTGCGCGCCGTGATTCCATTGCGCAATACAACGCAGATCCGATTATGGGAGTGTTCGCACAGCAATCATTGAAGGCAGTTTCGTGGGCCCGAGTTGATATTGCCGCTACAGATGCTATATTTATAAACATGATAGATAGCGTTGCAACTGGTGGGGCGTCAGTATCCGATGTGCTGAAGCAAGCACAGGATCAAATTCAGCGAATAGTAAAAGGCAATGCAAATTAATAGTAAAAAATTTATTTTTTCTTTTGTTGCACTTACAGCGATCTTCTTATGTGTTATTGCTGTCCCCGAAGCTTATGCGGCAGGGTCTCTTGGCGGAGGGAGCGGTATTAAAAACCCGCTTAGCGGAGGGGCTGACCAAACAATTAAAGACGTTCTTGTGCTGATCATTAAGTGGATGCTCGGCTTAGTTGGGTTTTTGGCGTTGATTGCATTGATTATCGGCGGAGGTAGAATGGTTATTGATTTTGGAAATGAAGAACAGGTCAAAAAAGCGAAGACGACGATTCTATGGGCAGTTATCGGCCTTGCTGTGGTTATTCTTTCCTATGCAATACTTAATATTGTAGCTACTGAAATTTTACAAAGCGGGGGCGGTACAACGCAAGATCCCGGTTACATTTATGATAATTAACGTCGTATGAAATTTTTCTCAATAATCCTCGTCATTGCAACTGGTTTACTGCTCATAGTGTCAGTTCCCGCATTTGTACACGCAGCAGACCCTACAGATTTTATGGATGGGCTTAAGCAAGTGAAAGATGTGGCAGATCAAAACGAGTTATCGGGCGCAAAGTCTAGTAAAGAAATTTTACAAAGCATTGTTGCGTGGCTGATGTCGCTTCTTGCAACTATTGCCCTTATTTCCTTGCTATATGGCGGGTATTTGTATATCACATCTCAAGGCGAGGAAAATACTGTGGCAAAAGCAAAAGCAATTCTGCTCTATTCCACTATCGGAATTATTGTCATTGGATTATCTGCCGTTATCGTGAACGTTGTTATTGATGTTGCCACTCAATAAATATGTCTAAACTAGGAAAAGCAGCAACCTTCGTTATCGCAGTTACCTCACTGGCGCTCTTTGTGTTTCCGGTTGCTGCGCAAATCAATAAGATTAATCAAGGCGATTGTTCTCAACTAGGCATTACCTGCAGCGGAAATGAAACAGCTCCCGATCTCATTAATAGAATTCATGATATAGTAAATGCATTTCTTGTATTAGTCGGTATCATTGCAGCGATTTACCTGGTAATGGGCGGCGTACGATATATTATGTCGGAAGGTGAAGAACAGCAGGCGGCGAAAGCAAAAATGACCATGCTGTATGCGCTTATCGGAATTATTTTGATCGGGTTATCTGCAGCAATTGTAAATTTTGTTATCTACATCGTAAGCGGACAAGGTGGTTCTTGAGTTGTTTTGTGGTATGCTATGTGTACAAGCATGTTAATTACAAAGGAGGTGAGTCGTATATGAACATCAAATCAATCGTTCGTGTTGCAGCAAGTGCTGCAGCGCTCGCTTCAGCTCCATTAGTTGCATTTGCACAGGGGTTATAGCCAGCAATTCCATTCGCAAATACGTCTCAATCGGGGCTTATTCCCGCGGTGCTAACAATCGTAAACGGATTACTCGTGATTTCCGGTATCGTAGCTTCCATCTACCTCGTAATGGGCGGCGTGCGATATATCATGTCGCAAGGGGAAGAAGGGGAAACGGAGAAAGCAAAGAATACGATTTTGTATGCAATTATCGGTCTTATCGTGATTGCGCTGTCAGCAGCAATCGTAAACTTCATTATCGGTACCGTCGCAGTTTCGTAAGCATGCGTATTAGATGTAAAAATACCCTCGCCATATTGGCAGGGGTATTTTTATGTTCGTGATATAATGCATGCATGATCGCAGGCTCCGGGTTTATAGTCGCAAGCAACTTATTGTACGTATGTATCGTGCTGGTATGCACCTATCGCATGATGCGCGCAGCATCTGTGTACAATTGGAACCCCGGCAAGAGCGATATCCAACAAGCTCAAAAAATAACAATATTAACATCGATTATTATCATTGCATCAGTTGGCCTTGTTGCTGCCATTACGAATATATTGTTCGGATAAAAAAAGAACCCGTTAGTATGAAAACTAACGGGTTCGGGATTGATCAAAAGATCAATCTACTTTCTTGTGTAGTCGATGTCGAGGATCACCTCGATGGTAACTACGCCATCCGGTACGTTTGGAGGCTGAATCAGCAAAAACGGATCCTCCTCATCTTCTGGCACGGAATATTTTCCGTACACATTAGCCGGCTTCGAAACAACTTCGGAAACCATAGACCGAAATGTTTTTTTGCCCTGCGCATCTTCCTCTGGTACACCGAGCATAATGCGTCCAGGTTTCTGCTGCATCACGTCGGGGTGGATCGTTAATCCTTCCGCGTCGGCAAACCGTACGTAGACTTCCCAATGCGGGGAGCCGGTTGCTTTGCCGAGCTGAACAATCCCCCAGGGCTCCCCGCGTCGTTCCGTGCCATCTGCGTTTCGCGTCTCGCACACCTTTGTGGTGGCGATGCGAACGTGTCCGGGTCGTGGTGAGACTTCTGCAATAATTACATTAGAATCACCGTTTTTGGGAAAGGCTTTTCGAACTCCTCGTACAAGCAATGCCCCTTTTCCATTCACCGTACCCGTGTCTCTCACCGTGATGGTGTTAGAGTGAGCAAGGTGGTACCAGTCCTTATCATCGCCCTTTGCATATAGGGCAACATCGTTCCCGCTCCAATATCCCGGACAGTCAATTTGCAGTCTCGCTCCCTTAAACATGTCAATATTGAGTCCTAGATACCGCTCTTTTCCATCTAATGGAACATTGAAGTCGACTCTTGTCGGCATCACTTTCCATCCCAGTTTTCGCGGCGTTTCCACGAAAAACTCGTTTCGATCCTCGTTCTCATTTCTGGGCATCTTTTGAGTAGAGAACTGGATCTTCGACGGGGGAGCCTGCGGCGTTGAGTACGCAGTTTGAATGCTCCATTGCGGAATTTGCCAGACCAGAGGGATAACCCACGGGCCGGCAACTCCAAGTACCCATAGCCAGAAAACGGTCCAAAGAAGCATTGTAATTGGCGCTTTTTTCCATGACTCCTGTTGTTTCTCCCACCATTCCCATTTTTTTGCTGACGTTGTGCCAGTTGTTGTGGCCACAGCATTGGTTGCTGTGGAGGAGTGTCCGAATCTACTGAAATAGACTCGGTACGAAATAGTCCAGGCAAAATATACTAGGACTAATAATCCAATTATCCACAACACAGTTTCTTTCACTATTTGATCCACGAGAACGATCCTTTCTTATGGGGTTTTCCTTGCTCCTGCTAGCAGTTTTGCAGCAGCAGCGTCAACTACATCAATGCCTGCGAGCAAAGTCGTCTGCTCCGGCAGTTGGGTAAGCGTGTGTGCTGCAATAGCAAATCTTCCTTCCGGAGTTTTTGCCTGCTCTGCAAGAGATTTTGCGAACGCTGCTTCTCCTTGGCCAGTTAGCGTTAGTACCTTCTTAGTACCCTTTGCTTTTGCAATCTCGCCATTCGCTGTTAATACGGCCTTTGCTTGAGCTGAAACAGCCAAGGCGGTTGCCGGATCAGCTGGAAATATCAACTTCACGTTGATATTAATCAGCCTTACGGCAGGACCTTTATCTACCGTAAAACGTTCATGGGTAAGCGCATCGGCAGATACGTCAGGGATCTCAGTAAAAGTGAGCAAGCCTGCTTGTTCAAACAGCGTGCCTTTGAGATTGCGTTTAATGCCTTCCTCAATTGCTTCGCTGTTGTGAAGAGCTTCGTTTTGTGTGAAGCGTGGTAGAGTGCGGTTACCAGCCTCGCTGAGCGCTGGCTCCAATTCATCCGCCAAAACATCGCCGATACACGGGATGTTAAATTCTTCCATTTTTGGCTTTCCTGTATCTTCAAATCCAACCATGTACGCAATTCTATGCGGCGTGGTTAAATCGCTTCTGCGCCCCCTCATACTTTGTATAAGTGGAAGCCCTTGTAGCAAGAGCCTCAACCCTGTAATGTCATCGCTCAGCTGCATCGTTATCTCAATGTAGATGCTCATGGGGCATGAGGGTTGATTTTGACCTTCCTTCTTGGTATTACCCTGAATACTTGAATAGGGAACCGTGAATGCAGGACTGGGAAGGAAGATGGCTGAATTCAAAGGAAAGGGGAAGATCCACGCAATGCCTGTTTTGAATAGCCCACGATGCCCCTTACCCCCCTCTAGTTGAGAGTATGCCCTATAGGCATACCCTAAGAACACTGCAACAATGATCCGGTCGATTCGCATTAGATAAGTGCTCGAAATGAGCACCCCAAGTGTTGTCAGAGTCATCAGGCCATCCCACACAAGTGCCTCTTCGCTGTCGAAGCCAATTGCGGAGGGCACGAAAAGCCACCCAGCAACAAACAAGACTACGATAACCGTACACAATACCAAACGAGCTTGTTTCATTGTTTATCCTTTGTCAAAGGTCAGGGAAATCAACCAAAACAGTCATCCAACACTAGTGGTATATATACACTATAAATATATAAATGTCAAATCTATTTGGCTTGCTCTGAACTTGTTGAAGAGTGCAGATGAGACCGAGCCTTCGCCAAGGCTACGGCCGGCAAGGGGACTCGGTCGCTAATACAGCGACCGCCCGCCGTATTGGCGGGCGAACAA
>MHHS01000015.1:0-25027 GCA_001817115.1 Candidatus Andersenbacteria bacterium RIFCSPHIGHO2_12_FULL_45_11b | reverse complement strand
AATGGCAATTATAAGGGGTTGCTTAGCTATATCAAAGCGCGTTTTGCTATTAGCGAGTCAAAAGGCACTAATTTCGTCGTTTTTCGTCCATAAAAGTGCTCATACTCTAAGCCTGTCTTTTCCCAAAGGAAGTGGTGCTTTGCCCGGGTAGAAGGGCTGTATTTTGGCATAGGAACGCCTTTTGCAGCCTTTTGCAGCAATTGCGCTAGGTGGGTCATATCCTGCTCTTGGTAGTAGAAGCCTGTAGTGCCTAATATCTCTTCATGAAGAGGGTTTGTGGTGGCTATAACTACGCGATTTGTGTCCATTGCCTGTAAGAGAAGGGGGGAATATGCCGGTTCGCACATCACAACAAAGCCAGCAGACCTCACCATAGATTGCGCCCCTCGGCTCGTAGCGGGTAGGGAAATAGGGGTGATAAACGGATATGATTTAGTCAGCTTTTTTATGTCAGGGGAAGAATAGCGAGAAAGTATAACCAGTTTTTTCTTCGATTGTGAGTCGGAATATGCTTGCGCAATATGCGTAATTGCATCAATAGATTGCGACAATATCATGCCATATTGGTTATTTCGAAGTCCGTATTCCCTTGGCTGAATATCCTGTAATACTGGCTCTGTGTAGCCGTCTGGTATATAAAATGCCTTTATGCCGTAGAGCGAAAGTAAGCGATACTGCAGTGTTCTGGTAGGCACGCAAATTTGAGAAAAAGACGGTGCAAGCATGCTGATAAAATACTGAAAAATTCGTTCTTGAAACGAAGAGTTGGTGCTAGGGATACGTTCAATAGTCCAAATACGGACGGTGTCTCGAGCGGCGAATAATTGGAGAAAAACGAACAAAATAGCCGTGTTCCAACCATGAACATGAATAGTGTTCGGTTTAGTCATGCGCATCGCTAAAATACCTATAATATTCTTAATAAAGCCATAATATGGCACTACGGCGTGGCCATTAGCAATAGCCTGCACCGCAAGGTGTTCAATTCTGTTGAGTTCTTGACTGGCTGGGGTCGGCTGTCCAAGAAATATGATTTTCATAACTTGCGAGCATAGCACAAGTAAATACATTTGACAAGTGCACTATTTTCTGTCTATAATGCAAGGTTCTGAAACTCGGTTTTTCAGCTTATCCTGAACCATCACAATCTCATAGAGAAAGAAGGCGAGTATGGCGAAAAAAAATGCAGGAAACCCTGTCACGGATGACGAGTGTGTGAATGCGTTGCAAACCATCGACCGCGAAAGACGGGGGATGCCTGCAACTGCAATTCTTGCGGAGATCAATCGAAAACGTGCAGAGGATGAGAGTGACCCGGCGAAACCGAAAAGTGTTTCTGCTCACTTGCAAGTCATGGTTACGAATTCGAAACCGCTCGTGGCGGTTCGAACGGATACAAAGCAGCATCTGTACTCATTGATTCACATCAAAAAAGGAGAAGAACCAGTGGCTGATGAACCGATTATTAAGGACCCTGCGCCCCCGGTCAATCCGCCGGCGGAAAACGGGGGGAATGAACCTCCTGTAGTATTGCTGAAACCTTCGGATGCCCTGTTTGTTAAAATTTGGGCGCTGCAAGGCAGGTTGGCTTCAGACGAGTGCAAGACACAGGACGATCTGGTGCAGCTCACAATTCCGGAAGCGACGGCATGGTGCGATGAGCTTGTGCAAAAAGTCGCGGAGAAGGAAAAAAGAAAACCGCTGCTCAAGCCGCCTCCAGTGCAAACACTGGCGTTCTCAGACATCTTGTATAGAGAAATTTGGGAAATGCAAGGCAGGTTGGCTCCGGCAATCCGCAAAGGAAGGGATGAGTTAACACGACTCACGATTCCGGAAGCGGAAGCGTGGTGCAGGCTGCTCGAACAAAAAATTGCTGACAAGGAACGGGCTTGGGAAGTGGCTACGAGTGAAAAGATCACTGTTTTACTCGAACCTGTGGTGAAGCGCATCGAAGCGCTTGAACAGGCCTTCAAACCACTTGCGGCAGATTGCGCGCTTAAAGTACCCCAAGCTGCAGTTTCGAAGTCTTTCGTGGATGAAGCAAATGCAAGGAGTGCGTTGGCAGATCGCGTAGAAGCACCGGAGCTTGTTCTCTCCAAAAAAGACCCACCGACGGCGACACCGGCAGAGGTTAAAAATCCCAGTGTGCGGTCTCGGTTATTGATCTTCATTCTGCTTTTTCTGGGAGCAGTAGGAGTGACGATCAGTATGATTCGTTACTGGCCCGGTATCACTGGGTTTGTTCGACCAAGCACCGCAGCTGTCGAAGAAGCCAAGCCGGAAAATGTAGAATCGGTACCGACGAGTGATGAAGACTCTCTTCAGCGTGCGCTGGAAGAGCATGACCGATTATTCAATACAAAGGATTAATGCTATGAAGTGTACGAGCGTTGTGTTGATGGTTCTGATGTTGTTCGCAGGCTGTAATCGAGGAAAGGATCTGGGTAGCACGGCTGTCGATGTAAACAATCAAGAGATGATCATGAAAAAGCTGATTGTTGGGCAGAACCAGTTACAGAAAGATAACGAGATTATCAAAGGTCGTCTGCTCGGAAAAGAGTTTCGGGGGTTGGCGATGGGAGTTCCGATAGGGAACGGATCGCTTAGGATTACGATTCCTACAGATGACGAGGGGGGCGCGGTGTACTCGCCATCCCAAATCAGGGACGCATGGTTACAGGAGGCGGACAAGTTGCGTCGGGAGCCGGAAGCGTGCCTTCAACTGCCGCCACCGCCGGGGATCTAATTGTTCATTAAGAAGAAAGAAAGTCATCAGCCGTTACACACCTTGTGTACCGGCTGATTTTTTATGCCCATAACTTTCTGTAGCTGAAGGCTACAAATAAAAATGAAATAATCCCCCATAGCCCCGCTATGGCGGGGCGACGTGGGGTAGGGGGGCATATCGCGATATAGTGTAAAGAACACGCAAAGTGTTCATGTGTTGTTTTGTCAAAAAGCACTGAAATAGTGATTCTCTGCCAGTAAAATTGCAGGGGATGAGCCCTGTGAGTTCAAAAGGGTAGACAATTGCCGTATAGCCGAGCACAATAGAGAGCATATATGGCATACCCTATTCGAGGAACGAGAAGAGAGCGAACATGGCTTCGCATGCAGGCTCTCCTCGAATTGAGCGGGAAAAGCGAGAGAGATCTTACGCAGATGCTGCGTATTGTGAATCAGGCTGCAGATTCTGCCACTGCGATATTTGAAGTTATTCAGTTTCTCGACGTACAAGAAAGTGCATTGCAAGAAAAATGGAGCAAATATGTATCTCAAGTGTGGTTTGAACTGCATCCGAAAATTCCTTCCGCGCTCAATCTGCACATTATGAGTCACGATGTGATGTTTTCCGATGCACTCATGGAAGCTCACGGATTATTGCAGGAGCTTGCGGAAACGCCGGCGCGAGCGGGGGATTATCTGAATGCCGGGATACTCTCAGGGAGTGAAGAGCATAGAATTTCTGATATTGTACGCGTATTTGGTGCCGATCCGATGCGGGTACGAAGAACGAGCGCAATATTAGAAGAGCTTCGGCTTATTCGGGAAGTGAAAGGCAGAGTTTGCGTGGTGAAATCTAGGTTTACACGGTTTCAAGCGCTTCCGTTATCTGCGCAATATTATTTATTGTGGCATATCGACATGTATCACTTAGATTGGAAGGAATACATGGGCAATCTGCAATCCCACATGGCAGTATTCCAACAATATTTGCCGATGATTTGGGAGATGCTCGAGCATACAGCATGCGGTCAAACACACTCCGTTGATGAATTTGCTTGGCATGTAGTTCGGCTATTCCGTCCGCTATGGCAACAAGAAAATGCATTAGGTCTCTATGAGCAATCTGCATTGCAAAGCATGGTTGACCAGTGGCTGATTGGAAATGTATTTGCGCGCTATGGCCTTATAGAATATGGCGAATCTGCCAGCGAGGGGGCTCCGCGATCATTTGCGTGGACACGGGCAGGCGTTTCTCTATTACATTCCGAGCGGACGATTAAATTGCCCTGCGCAATTGATGTTTTAGAATAATTACTTTTTTGGGTGGTGGTATTGGTCGTGGATAGACTTCAGATGAGTGTCAGTAAGATGGGTATATATTTGGGTGGTTGTAATAGAGGAATGGCCGAGCAGCTGCTGTACATGGCGGATATCCGCTCCATTTTGCAGTAAATCAGTGGCGAATGAATGGCGGAGGGTGTGCGGAGTAATATCTTTTGTTATTCCGGCGTTCACTGATCTGCGCTTGATGATTCGCTGCATGGTGCGCGTGCTTAAGCGCAGATCTTGCTGGTCTCCAATATTTTTTTTATGCCGGATAAACAGCGCTGGGTCCACGTCTGTGCGGCGAGAAATGTAATTAAGACTAGCCTTTTTTGCTGATTCTGATAGAAAAACGACGCGTATTTTATTCCCTTTTCCTCGTACTGGGATTTCATTTGTCAGTTCGCGAATGTCGTCTCGGTCTAGCTGTGCTGCCTCCGATATGCGTACTCCGGTAGAAAAGAGGAGGGTGAGGAGTGCATAATCGCGCAGATCCTCCAGGGATGTGCCTATAACGGACGAGAGGAGAAGATCAATTTCCTCGGGGTACAGCACGTCAATGTCCCGTTCTGGCAGTTTTGCCAATTCCACGCGATCCGGAGCTAGGCAGGCAATGTCTTGCTTTGTGACGTATGTTAAAAATTGCCGTATGGCGATAAGGTAGTAGTTTTGGGTTGCTAGAGCCACTCCGCTTCCAGAGCCGGCCTCTTCATGAAGCCATCGTCGGAACAGGCGTATGGTATGGATTGTAATGTCTTCTAGGCGCGTAATTGCTTCATGATCAAAGAAGGTTTTTAGGTAATAGTCATAATTTTTTGCCGTTTTATACGATCTTCCCTGGCCTATTTCTAAGTTTTCCAAAAAGTTGTTTTTTAGGTCCGTGAGGGATGTGGGCATGGTTTTAGTATATGCTCTTTACTTTTTTATGGAACTATGTACGATATGGAGATATGAGCAAGGTTGAAGAAAGAAAACAAGCAATCATTAAGAAGTACAAAATCCACACCGAAGACACCGGTTCTCCTGAGGTGCAGATTGCTATTTTTTCTGAAAAGATCGAAGAGCTCGCAGGGCACTTAAAAAGCAATAAAAAGGACCATCACAGCCGAAGAGGTTTGCTTGGAATGGTAAGCAAGCGAAAGCGCTTGTTATCGTATTTGAAGCGTCAGGACGAAAAAAGATACCAAGTGCTCACGAAGAAATTAGGTTTGAAGCAGGTGTGAGCGCGCCGGGACAATTTCCCCAGCAGAGGGTAGGGGTTTTTGTAGACATACAGAATATGTACTATTCTGCCCGCGCCATTCATGCGCGAAAGGTGAATTTTAAAAACGTGCTTGAGCAGGCAGTTGCCGGGCGGCAGCTAGTGCGAGCTATCGCGTATGGCATTACTACAGAAGAAGCCCATGAGGAAGAATTTCATGATGCGCTCGCAGGGCAGGGGTTTGAGGTAAAAACAAAGCCATTGCAAACATTCGTCGGAGGGCAAAAAAAGGGAGACTGGGACGTAGGTATTGCCACGGATGTATTGCGGCTTGAGCCGAAGATTGATGTTGCCGTATTAGTATGCGGAGATGGAGACTTTGTACCTATGGTTGAATTTGCTAAAGAAAAGGGGTTGCGTGTTGAAGTGCTTAGTTTTCGAGAAAGCACGTCAAAGAATCTTATTGAAAGTGCAGACGGATTCTTTGATTTATCTGGCAATATTGATAAATTTCTTATTAAAGATACAAAACGGCCTGCTCGAACAAAGAGAAGCGTGAAGATTTTGTCTTAAGAACGACAGTATATATGAATAGTGAATTAAAAATAGAAGTTTCTGGTATCGTCGGTACGCAGGAAATGAACATAAGTACGGGCGAGCTGGCACGGCAGGCGCACGGTTCTGTGGTAGTCCAGTATGGGGAAACGATTGTGCTTGGTACAGCAACGATGGGCAAGCCGATGTCTCCTGATGCCGATTTTTTACCGCTCCTTGTAGAGTATGATGAAAAGTTTTACGCAGCGGGCAAAATAAAAGGAAGTCGTTTCATGAAACGAGAAGGGAAGCCTCATGATGATGCGATTCTAACTGCGCGGCTGATTGATCGGTCGATTCGGCCATTGTTCCCTAAAGGAATGATTAATGATGTCCAGGTTGTATTGACGGTGTTGTCTTATGACGGCGTGAACGATCCAGACGTATTGGCGATGATTGCTGCGTGCGGAGCGTTAATGACAAGCGGCATTCCTTGGGAGGGCCCCCTAGGCGCAACTAGAGTGGGAATAATTGAAGGTGTGTATGTAATTAACCCCACAATGGAACAGCGAGCAAAAAGTACGCTTGATTTGCTTCTTGCGGGCACAAGTAAAGACATATCAATGCTTGAAGCAGGTGCAATGGAAATTCCGGAATCTGCAGTATTGGATGCGGTTGAGGCGGGGCAGAAGGGTATCGGATCTGTAGTTACTCTGTTAAGCCAACTCCAAGAAAAGGTTGGAGTAGCAGCAAGAGAGGGTATATATGCGAAGAAGAATGAAGAGCATATCGCAAGAATAGAAGGGCTGTGCGTGCCTTTGTTAAGAAGCAAACTGGCACTTTCGAAAGGCAAAGACGATATTGCTCAAGCAGAGCGCGATACGGTTGCAGGGGTACTAGAACAGCTGTCTGAAGCGGAAAAAGAAGAAATTTCCGAGCATGAAGTGCGAAGCATTATTCATATTGCACATGGAAAAGTGACGCGAGATAGGGTATTAGAAGAAGATGCTCGAAGCGATGGGCGAGCGCTTAATCAGGTGCGGCCGATTACGGTGAATGCAGGAATTCTTCCTCGCGCTCACGGTACGGGGTTGTTCCGCCGCGGTGATACGCAAGTATTAACGGCGTTAACGCTTGGAGGCCCAGACGATGCATTGATAGTGGACACTATTCGAAGTGAAGCGAAAAAACGATACATTCACTACTATAATTTCCCAGCATTCTCTGTGGGAGAAATTCGCCCGAGCAGAGGGCCAGGACGGCGCGAAATTGGGCATGGGGCGCTTGCAGAACGCGCGTTGGTGGCGGTTTTGCCAGAGTATGAGCATTGGCCATACACCATGTTGCTTGTATCTGAAGTGCTGGAAAGCAACGGGTCTTCTTCTATGGCATCTGTATGCGGATCTTCGCTAGCCTTAATGGATGCAGGGGTTCCTATTGCTCGTCCGGTGGCAGGTATTGCTATGGGGCTTATGTCTGATGGAAAAACTACTTACAAGGTGATCACTGATATTGCTGGCATGGAAGACGAAAAAGGGGATATGGACTTTAAGGTAGCAGGAACGGAGATTGGCATCACCGCATTGCAAATGGATATTAAGGTTACGGGGCTTACTCGCGACATTCTTTCTAGAGCCCTAGAACAAGCACGAGATGCGCGAATACATATTTTAGGTGAGATGAATAAAGTGTTGGATAAGCCGCGAGCGGAATTATCTAAATATGCCCCAAGAATACATACGATGCGGATCTCTGTGGAAAAAATTGGCGACTTAATTGGTCCGAAAGGGAAAAATATCAACGAAATTATTGATCAAACCGGGGCAAGTATCTCTGTTGAAGATGACGGGTTGGTCTCTATTGTCACTAATGATGGAAATGCAATGGAATTGGCAAAGAAAATGGTGCATGACCTTACTCGAGAAATAAAAGCAGGAGATCGTTTCGAGGGCAAGGTGGTCCGTATTATGGATTTTGGGGCGTTTGTTCAGTTGCTCCCAAATGTTGATGGGCTTGTGCATATATCGCAATTTCGTGATGAGCGCGTGGAAAGCGTTTCCGACGTCGTGCAAATAGGAGACGTAATCTCTGTTGTAGTATTAGAAGTAGATGCTCTCGGAAGAATTAACCTTTCACACAAAGCAGCAAAAAAGTAGTACAATGGAGCGAATGGGGGAGGGTATAACAATTCGTACTATGAAGGATGATCTTGCTGACCTGCATGTTCGGGGAGGCGGGTCTGCTTTGGAGCAAAAAACCAAAAAAGAGCTGCAGCCTATTCCACAACGTGCAGCAAAAATGCGAACAGCCTTTATTCGTCTAGGCATAGCGCTGCTGATAGTGGTCGGGGTAGCCGGTGGAGTATATGGATACACTGCCTGGCAACGTCAAAGTGCTATACCAGTACTCTCAACACAGCAATTAGCTATTACGGATGTAATCCCAGAGTCGGCATCTATGGTTGTGGTATACGATATATCGAGTGATGCAAATCGCGCAACGACACGGTCTTTGTGGGCGTCTGCACTTGATCAGCAAGGGCAGGCAAGCAACCCTGTTACAGGAAATCCAACTGAACTGCTGGATGTGAGCGATGTTACCAGTATATATTTCTTTACTGTTCTAGATGACCCCGCGCCATTTTTAGTAGTGCAAAGCACAGAAACTACAAAGAATTATTTATCTCAACTAAGCGGCGTAAAGTTCGTTGAAAATGGTGGATGGTTGATAGCGCACATAACTACCATCGACAAATATGTTGATGATATTGGGAAAGGTACATTTGCTTCATCAAGCGATTCCGCGCTCATTGGTGGTAGCGACGGGTTCGTAGTGCGATACATTGTAAGTCCGTCGGCCGTAACCCAAGCGCTATCCTTGCCTTCAAATATGATGCTTAATCGCAAGCAAGTCGTTTTTGATATAAACGAAAGTGCGTCAGATGGAGCATTGCATGGTAAGTATCAGATATCGGAAAGCGCAGTTCCTGCGGCAGTAATACCAGATACGGCGCAATTAACCTCTCTGGTTCCGAATGATCCAAATACATTGCGAGTGGGTGATAATTTTTATAACGATATATTAGAATTTCAGAAAAACTATTCTGTTTTTGACGCGACAACATTCAGTGAGCCTGCTATACAGCAGTTTATTGCAAAGCTGGCAACGCCATATGCACTTTATACAAGGACTGGTGCTGACGGAGTGCCGGATACAGGTTTAATTATTCAGCTTCCAGGCAGTCTGCATGCTCAGCTCGGGCATAAGGATCAAGTTATAGAGAATCTTCTTATATCCATGTCGCCGTTCGTAACTGGTAGGAAGCTAGATTCGCAGATTGTGTTCGGGGATGGAATGAATGGCGGTGTTCCAATTCGATATGCGAACTTAGAAGGGCAGACAGCGGCTCTTGATTATACTATTGGGGATGACTACATTCTCATAGCCACTTCGCGAGAAGGGATGCAGCGATTATCGGAAATGGCTATCGGAAATGGTTCTGATATGCTGTCACAAGACCCTTGGACGGCTATAGTGCGTGCTACGCAGGACTTAGTACCAAGCAATATGGTAATTGGCGCTATAAAAGATCCTGCAACGCTAGCAATCTTACCTCAAGGAGTACTTCATGCTACGGCATCAGTGCTGGTGACTACTAAAAAAGACAATACTGGAATTAATACCCACGCTACGATATTATTTACTGAATGAAGCGAGCGTATACTTATTTGCTGTATATACTGACGATTTGCATATTTATTATTGCAAGTTTTTTTGTACTAAGTTCCTCGCTATGGTTTTTACGAGGGATGCTTGGCGATGCACAGGGGGTTATCGAGGTTGGATATCAGCCCTCTGGATTTGCAGGGGCGATATTTACGGAAAAAATATTCAGAAATATTGTTGAGCGCGTGGGCGGATCCGCAACAAATTTCTATCGTTTTGCATACATCCAAGATAGAGATTATGAATATATCGTTGGTATTCCAGCTATAAGGGGACAATTTAAGGAGGCGCAAAACTTGAAAGATATTGGCTGGGATGTTTCCAGGATCGGATGGATTATTACGGCGACAAGGACTATGAGTGGCTCAATGGAGCATACTTCTAGTGCTCAATCAAAGCGAAAAGCACATTTTTTAGGAGGATTGCAACGTGAGTTCAAGGCAATTTTTATGGAGGGGTTGCCGGTAAATCCTATTGTGACGGCAGCAGTGATTCCAGGAGTCATGTCGCTTGATCAAGGGGTTTCGTTATACGCAACAATAAAACGTTCTACTATTCACGCCATTGTTCAGTATAGCGGCTTCCCAAAGCATGTTGCTAGTAGAAGTAACACTTCCAGTAGCGATATAGAAAAAAACATATTACACGTCGCTATACAAAGAGATAAAATAACCACTGCGAGCAATGCATTTATACAGGAAATAAATGCAACTATTGCAAAAGATATGCATTTTACGAAGACGAATCCAGATATTATTTCTCAAATCCCAAGCACTTCTCGCATGCGGCTCTTAATGGATAGTGAGGATTTGGCTATTGGCGTATCTGGGTACGGTGAAATATTTAAGAACGGAATGATTGAGCTCATGCAAGCCGAGCAGGGGGCGAGGCATCCGAGGAAAAAAGGATTTCAACTGCCAGACGGCACAATTGGTTATGAATATATTGCTTCGTCGCCAAGTATTTCTTTTGTATCTGATGCAAATTCGAGCTGTGAAAAATCGGTCGGATATGACGAGCAATTTTTTCTTTGTAGCGATAGTGACATATTGGCGATCTCGGCGAGTCAGCGTGCTGCAGAAAAATTGGTGCATATGGCCGCGCAATCTGACGGGGTAGTGCAAGGAAATATTTCCGGAGCGGCGGCGGAAAAACTCTTCTCGCAATTCAATATATGGGCGATACGTTTTGCAGGAGATGAGTATGGTGCTGATATTTGGCTCGAAATTCATTGAGCAATAGATGTGTTCAAAAAAAGGGCTTTTTGCTTTGACCCGGGGAGTAAAAACTGCTATAATTGGTATATTGCTCAGTAATGGTACTGAGAAATAACACAAACAAGCAACATATACACATGATCCTGATGAGAAATTCTCGCGAATTGCATTCAGGATCACAACGAGCAACAAAGACAGCACATTAACAATTGAATCGAGTAGGTAGGGGGGCGTGATGAGGGGTATCCTTTATCGTGCTTCCTTACCGAAGCATGCCCGCACTATGAGGACGAGCTGCCCTGCAGCAGCCACATACATAAACATAAAAACGAAGAAAAAAGTATTGTACCTTTGATCATTTGTAGCGGAGATAGTTACGATATATGCGTATTGATTATTTCAATCGCATGTAGCTGGAACCGCAATTATAGTGAGGGATATTCTATGGCGCAGGACCTAGGATGATGCACATAGTTCTTGCTTAACAACATGCTATGTCGGGCAGGTGTTTGTTGGTATATAGTATGTATCGGCAAACATCTGCCTGACTTGGCTGTAAGCACGAGCTCGGACGGCCGACAGAGGTCATTTATTTTTTAATTGTACCTGACTGTCGGCCTCCACAATTTTTTACACTATGCACACACAAGAATTTATAGAAGAAATGAAAAAGAGGCTTGAAGATGAGCGTGCTCAGCTCAATAATGAATTGCAGCAGGATTCACACGTTGCAGATGGGGAGCTTCAGGCTAATTATCCTGAATATGGGAGGAGTGAAGAGGAAAACGTTGCAGAGATGGAAGACTATCAAGCGCTTGTTGCTACTACAACCGCTGTTAAACAGCGGTTAGCAGAGGTTGAAGATGCGCTTGATCGCATTCATACTAATACGTATGGGGTTACAGAATACGGAGCAGATATACCGGAAGATCGTTTGCGGGCAAACCCAGCAGCAACAACGGTTATTGTATAAGCGAATAAGTTTCTTTTTTATCATAAGTTTCGTCAGCATCCGGCTAATCGCTGACTTTTGGATTCGTGCCGTTCCTGGCGCATATAGAAACACGGGGACGGCTTTTTCAATTCCAATATTTGGATACGCGGTGTACGGCATTGTTATTGCCGGCATTTTAATTCTTGCCGGCATTTTATTTTACTCGAAAAAGTCGCAATATATGTTTCCTGCAACGCTCATGTTCGCTGCTGGGGCAAGTAATATGTTTGAACGGATACGCTATGGGGCGGTTATTGATCCGATTGTGGTACTCAATTGGCATGGGAATATTGCAGATATTGCGTTGGGAATGGGGATATTGTGGTTGATGTGGGGTATGATAATGAAGAAGGATATCATTTAACATTCATGCCAGCACACATACAGTCTGCAGCAGTGTTCGGGATAGACGCCATATGCGTTGATGTTGAGGTTGATGTTTTACAAGGGCTGCCCAGTTTTACATTAGTTGGATTAACAGACAAAGCGATTCAAGAGTCTCGGGAGCGAATGACGGCGGCGCTTACGAATTCCGGATATACGCCACCGCGCAGAAAAACGATAGTTTCTCTTGCCCCGGCAAGTTTAAAGAAAGAAGGATCTATGTACGATGTTCCCATTACAATTGGTTTTTTATGTGCGAGCGAGCAGATTGTTGTTCGAGCAGATATTTTAAAGACATCGTGGTTTATCGGCGAGCTTGGGCTAGATGGAAGTATCAGATTTGTTCATGGCGTGCTGCCAATAGCGCTCGCAGCAATTAGAGGCGGCATAAAGCGATTGTATATACCCGCAGACAATGCAAAAGAAGTTGCGGAAATTGCGGACCAGATACAAATTTACCCCGTAGCATCTCTTAGCGGCCTTATTACATGCCTTGTACAGGATCAGGTGCAGCCATTCCAAGTAGTAAGCTGGCAGTTTGGCATTAGCGGTGAAGATGACAAGGTAAAACCGGAAATAGATATGAATGAAATTCGAGGGCAAGAACATGCTAAGCGCGCATTAGTGCTGTGTGCTGCCGGAGGACACAATGGCTTGCTCATCGGCCCTCCTGGAACAGGTAAGACGTTGCTCGCTCGCGCAATGGTTGGAATATTGCCGCAACTAAGCAAGGAAGAGTCATTTACGGTTACATCGATTTATTCTATTGCCGGATTGCTTCATGCGTCCGATGGCTTGATGAAACGCCGGCCATTTCGCAGTCCGCATCATGGAGCCTCTAGTGCCGCACTCGTCGGAGGGGGTACGATGCCGAAGCCGGGAGAAGTTACCCTAGCTCATCATGGTGTATTGTTCCTGGATGAATTGCCGGAGTTTCCGCGAACAGTGCTTGAGCAACTTCGTGCACCGATCGAAGATGGTATGGTGACTGTTTCGCGCGCAGCTCATACAGTGCGGTTTCCTGCGCGGGCAATGTTGATAGCAGCTATGAATCCGTGTCCATGCGGATTTGTGGGAAGCCAGCGAAAGTCTTGCACGTGCTCTGCGAATGATATTATTCGGTACCAGCGGAGAATTTCTGGTCCGATGCTTGATCGATTTGATCTGCATGTATTGGTAAATGATGTGCCAGCAGAGGAACTGCTGTCTAACGAACGGTCAGGGGCATCATCAAAAGAATATGCTGCCATTGTGCTTGCAGCGCGCGAAAAACAGTGGGCGCGTCAGGGAAAAGTGAATGCAGAATTGCGGCCCAGCGAACTAATGGAATATTGTGTGTTGCAAGAAAATGGGAGATCGTTGCTTATTAAAGCGCAAAATAGATTCAGACTTTCTTCTAGGGGCATCCACCGATTGCTGAAAGTTGCGCTTACGATTGCCGATATTGCAGGGGCGGATAGTATAGAAGCAAAGCATTTAGCAGAGGCATTGCAATACCGAGAACAACTTGCAAATGCGCTTCCAGATTTTGTTTAGCCTGAGCGAGCGGAGCGAGTCGAAGGCTTTAACCTGTGGTATCATATAGCAAATCGCTCTTTATGATGAAAAATATTTCTCCACATACCGTACTATATTCTTTTTTATATGGAGCAGCCTCCGTGCTTTTTGCCATTAATTTATTTTTTTTAGCGAAGGCATTGTTTGCCGGTGAATTTTTTCCGATCGTTCCGCTTGCAACGGGCGTGTGTGTTGCAGGGGGGTTGCTTGTCATCTTGTACGCGGAGGGGAAAGCGCGCGGCGAAGATAAAAAGGAATATAGGCGCCTATCCCGAGTTGCATCGCAATTAGAGCAGCCAATTCTCTCACTAGAGGAGGATATTGCATATTTAGTGCGTGAATCTGAAGCGCTGCCAGCGGAAATTCGTCTTAAGTTGAAGAAAATGGACACGAGAACAAAGGTATTGCTAGAAAATGTTCGAGATGTATTCCTTGCAATTCGTGCTCAGCAAGGGGAAATTGCCCAAGAAATGCGAGTATACGACACGTGCGCTATTGTGGCGGATGTAGTTGAAAAAATGCGTCCGCTTGCAGTAGCGCGAAATGTTGAACTTCTCCAAAAAATGCACTGCGAAGATGCTCCTGTACGAGTAGATAAAAGTTTGTTTGTGATTGCGCTTACGCATCTTATTGAAAACGGTATTTTATATACTATTACCCCTGGCCTGGTGAATATCGTGATAATACGAAGCAAGTCTCATGTACGAATTATTATTCAAGATCGCGGTATCGGCTTAAAACAGGAAGATATTGCTAGCATATTTACGCCGTTTGCTCGAGGAAGCTTCGCAAGCCAATATGATGCTGATGGTATCGGGGTTGGGATTGCGCTATCGCGCATGATTGTGCAGGAATTTGGAGGGAACCTTACAATGAGGCAGCGAAAAGACTCTTCCGGGTTAGAATTTGAAATCAAGTTGCCGCTGGCGAGATAATATTGGTGGTGCACTCGGAGGGACTCGAACCCCCGACCCTCTGGTCCGAAGCCAGATGCTCTATCCGCTGAGCTACGAGTGCGTGTTATGATTTTCCGGTATTTTTGCTGTATTGTCCAGTTTTATCTAATATAACGGATAAAATAATGCCTGTTGCCGTTGCAACATTATGCGAATTACCGATACCTAGAATTGGAATTTCTATCATAGTATCTGCTAATTCGAGCAACTCTTTTTGAACGCCAAACCGCTCATGACCAACTATAAGAATAGTAGGAAGTGTATACGTTGCCTTGAAATAAAGAATGCTATCTGTCGTTTGTTCTAATGCAAGCACTGTATAGCCTTCTTTTTTCTTAGAAATAATAAATTCAACAGGATTTTCCTCATGAATCCATGGCTGATAAGGCAATGAATATACTGCCGTTTTGGTGATTCTGCTCGTATGTCGTTTAATGACGTTTTTGGGGCGCGTGTCATTTGGCTCCTTCGGATATCCGGTATATCCGCCCAGGACCAGCAGTTCAACACGTGCTAATTCGCATAGGCGAAATAGAAGCCCAACGTTATCGAGGCTCCGAATATTATCTGCAACGACGATAATCGGCGTGCGAGGCAACGTTGCAAGCGCACCCGGGGCTGGGCGCTCTGAAACTAGCTCTTCTGTTGTCTTTTTTTCTATCAAAGGGCGGCTAGAGGGGATCGAACCCTCTTCGCCGGGACCACAACCCGGAGCTTTGCCATTAAGCTATAGCCGCCATATTATATAATGTTCTCGCAATGTAGCATATTATATGCTAAAAACAAGCAAGAAGGTACTTTTTTGCACTCGTAGCTCAGCGGATAGAGCAAAGGGTTTCTAACCCTTGGGTCGCAGGTTCGATTCCTGCCGAGTGCACCATGTTAATAGAATCGTTTATTGTCAAAAGGTTGCAAAAGCACTGGCGCGGGCCAGCGTTTACGCTGAATGTTGAACCTCGGGCATATTTAATAGGGAAGGGCGATAATCAGTTTTCAGTTACGCTGAAAAATTCTCGCATTCTTATCAATATCGGCATATCTCCATCATTAGGTTTTGGAGAGGCATATATGAATGGCGATGCAAGAATAGAAGGGGATATTATGAAGTTTTTTGAGGGATTTGAGCACAGTCCAGGGTTAATCCCTGCTCCAATACAGATGATAAAACGGTGGTTGCGCTACTTGCCATTATCCACTAAGCAGGGAGTTGATAATGCCCATCATCATTATGATATCGGAAATGATTTTTATGGGTTATGGCTGGATAGTACTCGCACATATACATGTGCATATTTTTTAAAAAACGAAGATAGCTTAGAAGACGCGCAGTATCAGAAAAATGATTTGGTGTGTAAAAAAATACGCTTGGAAGAAGGGATGAGCATGTTAGATATCGGGTGCGGGTGGGGCGGGACGCTCTTCCACGCGGCATTGTATTATGGGGCGGACGTAACGGGAGTTACTCCGGCAAAAGAGCAGGCAAAGTTTATTTTTGACAAAGCAAAAAAGCTTGGGATTGAAAATAGGGTGCATGTGATTGTGGAAGATTGGAGGGAATTGGAAAAATTGCCAATGAACACGAAATATGATCGCATTGTTAGCATCGGAATGTTTGAGCATGTTGGACGAGCGCAGTATGCTCGTTTCTTCAGGCTTTGGAAAAAACTGCTTAGTGATAAGGGTATTTCGTTGCTGCATACAATCGGAGCTACGAATGATGAAAATTCTGGGCAAGACCCTTGGATTCAAAAATATATTTTTCCAGGCGGGTATATACCATTATTGCGCGAGATTATAGCAGGTGCGTCCCATGCTCATTTACGGGTCGTTGATTGCGAGAATTTATGGCAGCACTACGCCAAAACCCTTCATCATTGGAATGTTAACGTAGAAAGCCATAAAAAAGAAGTTGTTGATATGTTCGATGAGCGATTCTATCGTATGTGGACACTGTATCTGAAAAGCTGCGAAGCGGGGTTTCGGTGGGGGGATCTCCAACTATACCAAACAGTAATACTTGGGAAAGACGCTAAATGGCCATTAAACAGGAAAGTTGAAGCAAGGTTGACTAAGCGGCAGAAAGAGTTATAATACAGTCAGTTTGCACCTTACGTTGTCGACAATCTGAACATTGGTTCGCTTTGCGAAGTCGCGAAGCCTGCTGTGTAGCCAAATAACGAGATCCCCCAATGGATCTCTTTTAATTTACTGTACGATATAGGCATGGCAATAACGCTTTCTTCTCCTATTACAGAACTAAATGGTATCGGGCCTGCGCGCGCAAAAACTCTGGAACGGCTGGGCATTACCCACGTTCGTGACTTTTTATTTACCTTCCCGCGCAAATATGAAGATTTTTCTAACCACATAGCGGTAAAAGACGCAGAGCTAGGGAAGCCCGCTACATTTTTTGGAACAATTGTAAAAGTAAAAAGCAGCAATGGTTTCTACGGCAAGCGGAGATTATTTCGAATATATGCAGACATAGACGATGATACCGGAATCGTGCATTGCACATGGTTTAATCTGCGTTTTTTAGAGCAAAAACTTCGAATTGGAATACAGATATATATCGCCGGAACAGTTGAAGCGTCAAAAATTCAGTCCGGAAAATATATGGGAAATAAAGACGTGGCGATGCGATCGCCTGCATTCGAATTTCCCAGCCAAGCAAGCGATCGTATTCATACTGCTTCTATTGTGCCGATATATAGTGAAACAACTGGTGTTTCCTCGCGCTTTATTCGTTACCAAGTGAAGCAATGCATGGCAGCGCTTCACGGTATGCGAGAATATATGCCGGAAGATATTATTACGAGAAACGGGCTGCTTCATATTCAAGATGCTATTCGAATATCACATTTTCCTGCATCGAATGAAGAATTGGAGCATGCGAAGCATAGGTTACAGTTTGACGAGTTATTTTTCTTGCAATTAGAAGCCTTGGTGCGACGAAGCCATATGCAGCATGCAACTTCATATGCATGCAAGGTGACAGATGGCGCTCTGAAGAAAATAATAAAAACAGTTCCATTTGAATTAACGAATGCGCAAAAACGCGTTATTGAAGAAATTAGGTCAGATATGGCGCAGGAGCATCCCATGAATCGGTTGCTGCAAGGAGATGTCGGTTCCGGAAAAAGCGCCGTTGCTTTGGTTGCGGCGGAAATTGCTTTAAAGAATGCAAGGAAAGTATTATACCTGGCGCCTACGGAATTATTGGCGCGTCAGCAGTATCAATCTTTTAAAAAACAACTTTCCTACCCGGTCAAGCTGTTGATAGGTGAAACAAAAAAACGCGAAAGAGAAGAAATACTCAATATGCTTATGAGCATCGACCCGTGTTGCATTATTGGAACACACGCATTATTGCAAGAATCTGTGCATGCGTCTCAAGTTGGGTTGGCTATTGTCGATGAACAGCATCGATTCGGCGTTGCGCAACGGAAAAAATTATTATCGCTCGAGAAGGGGATAGTACCTCACTTGCTCTCTATGACGGCAACTCCCATTCCTCGCACACTTAGTCTTACGGTATATGGAGACTTGGATGTATCAGTACTCGATGAGTTGCCGAAAGGGCGGCAGCCTATTGCAACGCATATCGTGTTTGGCGCTGCAAAAGACAATGCGATTATTCATATGTTAGAAGAGCTTCATGCCGGGCGGCAGGCATATATTATTGCGCCCGTAGTGGAAGATTCGCCGAAGCGTGCGTTGAAATCAGCGACCAATGCGTATGCGGAGATTAAAAAGTTATTTCCAGGAATTGCCATTGCGTTATTGCATGGGCAGATGCCGTCTATGGAAAAAGAATCGGTAATGAATAATTTTACAGAAGGCGCAATCCAGGTGCTGGTGGCAACTGCAGTAGTTGAAGTCGGTGTGAATATTCCAAACGCAACAATCATGATGATTGAAGGCGCCGAACGATTTGGGTTAGCGCAGTTGCACCAATTTCGCGGACGCATTGGAAGAGGCGCGCATGCTTCCACTTGTTATGTTGTGCCAACTGCAGAAAATATGAAAAACACTGAACGGTTAAAAACTTTTGCACAGACTACCGATGGATTTGCAATTGCTGAAGCGGATTTATTGTTGCGCGGACCGGGGGAAGCGTACGGCAAGGAACAATCGGGCTTTGGAAATTTGAAAGTTGCATCGCTTCTTGACTACAAAACTATTTCTCTTGCGCGCGACGAGGCAAAACAAATTTTGGATAACGACCCTAACCTAAAAGACCATGTCGTATTTCAGAAAAAAGTTGCGCAGAAAAATGCACTCATCCATTTCGAGTAGAGTATACTGAAAAAAGAATATGAATATTGTGTCGCTCATACAATCTGTCGTCTGGATATATGCGCCTGCAATGGTTGCAAATATGGCGCCGATATTTGCAGCGAAATGGAATATGCTCCCGTGGCTTAATAGACCGCTAGATTTTGGGGTACGTGTGCGCGGAGGGCGACTATTCGGATCGCACAAAACACTACGCGGAGTTGTTGTTGCATTGTTTGCTGGTGCGCTAACTGGCATGTTGCAAGCTATTATTATTCACCAAGAAATTCTTGCTGGTGCATTTGTCGGCGCAGTGTTCGGCTTCGGTGCAATTGCAGGCGATGCAATAAAAAGTTTTTTTAAAAGACGATTGCGTGTTGCGCCAGGAGCAAGGTGGTTTCCATTTGATCAGATTGATTTTGTAATCGGTGCAACGATTACGGGAATGTTTTTTGTGCATATTTCTCTTCCAATTTTTATTATTGCAGTGATCGGTATAGGAATTGCATCATACGTTGCAAGTTTTGTCGGAGTTGCGCTTCATTTTAAAAAAACATTGTGATATACTTTTTATCAGAAAACGAATTATGAATGAAATGTTTATTGGAGAGGAAACAGTTCATCGCACGAAACATTGCGTAGTTGCATTTCATGTACAACGCAATGTTGCATTCGGGAAAGGAGGTGGTATCTATGCCAGCTAAGAAGAAAAAGAGAGCGACTCGAAAAGTAGCTAAGAAGACAAGTCGCAAAAAGACAACGAAGAGAAAGGCAGTAAAGAAGACAGCTAAGAGAAAGACTGCAAAGAAGTCCACCTCCAAGAAGAAGCGAAAATAAGTATAGGAGGGTAGAAAAAATACCCCGCCGCGGCGGGGTATTTTTGTTGTTACGTTATGGTGTGTTCTATATCTCGCAAATATCCCTCAAGTACTTGATGTATTTCAGGCATCGCCAGCAAAGCTTGTACGGTGGCATTTGCTTCATTTGCAACAGCGTGCGATAACCCGATTGCTCGAGAAAATATCATACGCGATTCATTGTTCGGTTTGTGCAGAAAATATGCCTGCAATACATCGTGCCATTTTCTCACGCTCGCGCGTTCGTGTACGTAATACAGTTCGTCATGATGAACAGTGCGCAACGCTTTTTGTATAACATCCCAATCTAAAAATGCGTCATACAGCAACTCGTCTTCTGCGAGACTTCTTGCATACGGTACGAGAGGATGATCGGGAATATGCTCTGCAATAGTTTGATGACGTTCGAAGCGGTCATGCGTTTCGTCTATCCAAGCATGCACGCGCATGCCAGTTAAGAAATCATTTGATCCAGTTAGGGATGCAATGCTTACCGGGTGAGGGTGGGTGAAGTGTCGAGTGCGTACATGCAGCTTTCTAATGTTAGGAAATGTCACCCCGTTCCAGTACGACGCATGCGATACTTCTTCGCCGAGGAAGGATAGCAGCCGAGCAGCATACACAATGTGTGATATTTCACCGACCATGATAAGCAGTGTACCATGATGCTATGAGCTCAAGGATGTGCATAGTGCTGGTTATAGGGTGTGTCGCAGTGTCTTTATTGTGCGCGCACGCTGTACACGCGCAAAGCACGCTCGGTGCGCAGCGGATGCAGATAGACACATCCGAAATACCGCAAGCGCATCGCAGCTGGTGGCAGGTATTGCTATCGTATGTCGGGCTGAAAAGTAATAGCAGATCAGCCATTCCTGTTGGTACGAAGCTTCGTGTGATATCGAGCGCATATGCCCCTTCGAAATATCAAACAGATGATACGCCATGTATTACGGCTGCGGGAACTACAGTCCGCCCGGGCGTGGTCGCAGCAAATTTTCTCCCATTAGGCACTATTATTGCGATTGATAATGTAAAGTATATTGTCGAAGATCGCATGAATTCTCGTTTTAAGGGGTATTTCATAGATGTCTGGCTTCCCTCAACAAGCGAGGCGCTTGATTTCGGGAGGCAAAAATTAGAGATTACGATTGTCGCTTATGGGAAGCCTGGAGATATGCTAGTAAGCCCAACTCCTACACCATCGAAAATATTGCAGCAGATAACAGAGTTAGAGCAGGAAAGTATTTGGAATACAATAGGAAATTCAGCAGTATTGATTGGCCGGCTGCTTGTAAGTAAAGTAGATCCGAACCGCTATGATGTTACGTGTTCTCAATAAAATATTTATACTTCTATTGCTCTGCATTCCATTTGCGCATGCAGAAGCTGGGAATGTGCTGTTGAATACGGTTTCGATATCTGCAGATCGCATGCAGGCTATTAAGAAACAGGGTATTTCTTTTACGTATAAAGCAAAAATATGGAACGTGAGTGCAAAGCAGGCGCAATCATTCTATAAAATAATCACCAATAACGACGGTACGTATGTATTGCAATTACAGCCCGGAGCCATTTATTCGTATCTGAATATTCATATATCTCCTATAGTGAATGATGTTGGGGAGCAAAGCAGGTTTGTTCGAAATGGCGAAGCTGTCGTGTTAGTGCATGGGGGAAGAAAGGGCAGTATTGTCGACGGCATAAAAACATCGCTTGCATTGCGCAGCGCGTTTGCGCGCGGACAAACAAAAGTGGCGGTATCTATGAAGCAGTATCGCCCGGCAATCTTTTCTGCTGAAGATTTTGCAAAATTGCAATTCCCAAACCTGCTTACTACTGGAACCACGAGCTTTGCAGGAAGTCCGAAGAATCGCGTGCATAATATTATCGTGGGTACGGAAAAATTTAACGGCGTTGTGGTAATGCCTGGCGAAACGTTCTCGTTTAATAATTATCTAGGCGCAGTAGATGCGGAAAATGGATATCTGCCGGAATTGGTGATTAAAGAAAATGTCACCACTCCCGAGTTCGGAGGGGGAATTTGCCAGGTTTCCACTACGGCATTTCGTGCGGCCATGTATGCAGGGCTGCAAGTAACAGAACGCCACAATCATTCCTACCCGGTATCGTATTATGGCGCTCCTGGGTTTGATGCCACGGTGTATGAGCCATCTCCCGATTTTAAGTTCAAAAATGATATGAAAACGCCCATTTTACTGAAAACTTCTGTTGTCGGCACAAAAGTGAATTTTGAAGTATGGGGCACTTCAGACGGCAGAGCAGTAAAAATTAACGGACCGTTTGTAACAGAAAAAAAGTCGGATGGTGCGCTTACTGCAGCCATTGCGCAAATAGTGACAAAAGCAGGAAAAACGATTCGAGAAGCGAATTTTGTGTCGCATTACCAGCCTGCGAGCAAATTTCCGCATGTAACAGCAGCAAACGGAGAGCAACTATAAAGTCCTCGTGCTCTTGCCTAAAACAGGATAGTATGCAATACTAGCGACACGAGGGTCCAGACGACTCTAAACGCGACGTAAGAAGCATTCGTTCGAAGATATCGAGCGTCAAGCAATAAGCGTTATGACCTCGATATTTTAAACGAAAGGCGGTGATTTGTATGAATTCATTTAACAACGCAGATCGACAAATGTTCGATGCTACTTGTTCAAAGTGTGGAAACGAAACTCAGGTTCCGTTTCAACCATCAGGCGACAGACCCGTTTATTGTAACGACTGTTTCCGAGAGATGAGAGGACAGCAAACAGGAGGTGCTGCACGAAGCTTCGGCGGAGATCGTCAAATGTTCGACGCAGTATGCGCGACATGTGGCGCTCCAACGCAAGTTCCGTTCCAGCCTTCTGAAGGACGTCCGGTGTATTGCAGAGAGCACTACAAGCGAGATCGAATGTAATCCATTCGTTATCGATAAAATACCCCGCGAAAGCGGGGTATTTTGTTATTTAAATAATCCTATGAGCATTTGCCAATGGCCCGAGAGCAGCAAAAATGCTACCACAACCAATGCTCCGCGGACTAAAAATAATTCCACAAAACTTCCTGTTGTTACGCGGAGTTCCTCTGGTCCGGGAGGAATTTTAATATTCCAATGTAAGGGCCATAGCCACGGTACGCCTTGGTCGGTGAGCGTATCTGCGATTGGATGAGAAATGTACCCGATCATAAATGCAAATAATATGATAAATGCTTGCGGATGAAATGCGGGTTGAATAAATTGGAAAATAATCCAGTGGAAGAGTAGCGCAACTGCTCCAATGCCTAATATGCTATGCGTAAAATGGCGATGCCCGCCAGATACAGCAGAAAAGAGTTTATGTGCTGCTTTTCCTCCTAATGTTCTTCGAAATAAATTAGCTGTAGGCTGATCGAGATCGGGAGTGAGCGCGCCGATCATAACGGCAAATATGGCAATAATCGCAAGAATTGGCCCAAGAGATACTGGATAGGAGAGCAGTACCCAAAAGGCTGTAGTAAGCGCGATCATTTGATGAGTGGTTCCGGTCATATTGCGTAGTATATAGGTATAACCCATACTTGTTGTATGGGTAAGTCGTTAATTGTTATTGCGATAGGCGTTCTTCTCTTTGTCGGCGCTGCGGTATTCTTGTCAGTAAGAAAGCAGGAAAATTCTCAACTAACAATTCCAACTGCTGCGGCGTCAGTTTTAGTAACACCTGCTGCTCCGGTAGTAATGAATAATCTCGCAGATCCGGTGAAAGACTTTAAGCAGCGAGTCACGAAAAAGTTCTTTGGAACATATGTAACTCCGAACAATTCTCCTGTTCAACCAGAAAAATTTACAGGGTATCACGCCGGAGCAGATGCGGAATACGGCGATGTAGCAGGAGATGTTCCGGTATACGCAATTACGGATGGAACGGTTCTTGTAGCGCGTTGGGCATCAGGATACGGAGGGGTGATCGCAATTCAGCATATTATTAATAATCAAAAAGTAATCGGTATATATGGTCATGTAAACCCCAGCTCACTTCCAAAAGTTAGTGTAAAAGTAATAGCAGGCCAGCAAATCGGTATTCTCGGCAAAGGCGGAAGCAACGAAACAGACGGCGAGCGAAAGCATTTGCATTTCGGACTGGTGAAAGGAACAACTGTCAATTTGCTCGGATATGTGAAAAATACATCGCAGTTAAGCGCCTGGATAGATCCGTTGACGGTGCTATAAATAGCTTGATGGGGGATTGAGTGAGCGAAAATCAGATTTTTTCAATCTTCAATTCTTTAATTTTTTGAAAATCTTTACTATTTCTCGTTAAGAGCGTCGCATTGGTTTTTAGCGCCGTTGCCGCAATAATGGCATCTAGTAAATGAACTGGAATAACTGGGATTGTAGAAAGGGCATAGATAATAATTTTCTGGTCTTTTTCTGTTAATTTCGGCCAAGACAAAAGTTCTGCTTCTACGATGCTAGATGTTAGGACAGCATTATGTTGCAATAATTCCTCGATACGCAAAACGACTGGATGTTCATTTTGCAAGTAATAAATTAGAGCGTTTGTATCAAGAAGATACACAGTAATTCGTCACAAAACTTTTCGATCTTTCCGCACGCTCCGCTGCCAAGAAAGAACGTTTCTTGAGCTTTTGCCAGCAGATAATAATCCGCGCAATTGCCGCCAGATATCAACAACATGGGTGTTTGTCGACATTTTTACTTTTTTATGAGGTTTTGTGCGTACAGTCATGAGGCAAGTGTAACAAAGTTCCCGTGCTATTTATAGAGAAGATGTATATTGACGATGCTGTAGCTTTTTGTATATTGGAACCAGTAGCGTTAGGTGTCATGTTCTTTTGTCAATAGAAAGGAGGGTGCTGTGGTGCGAAACAGTGGTATGCCCGAAATTTTGGTGCGCGTAAGAAGGATCGGTCTTAAGAACATTGACGTTCGAGACTGCCGTGAGCTGTCGCAAGCATTCCAGGAGCTGAGACAGGCTGGGTCGCCGTATGCAAAACGCATACAAACGATTTTGAAGAAGGTGATGCCACGTTTTTCAGAGGACGAGTTACGGAATCGTTAGGGGTTATCATGTCACAGCACGCACGGACGTTCTTCTATGGTGTGGGAATATTCTTTATTCTAAGAAGCCCCCACGCCATTCTTCTTTTTACAGGGCAAAAAATGGACTTTTTGGGCTATAAATGCTAAAAACGAATATACGGCTTCATCGTCTAACGGCTAGGACGCTGCCCTTTCAAGGCGGAAACAGGGGTTCGATTCCCCTTGGAGCTACTAA
>MHHS01000014.1:6497-6604 GCA_001817115.1 Candidatus Andersenbacteria bacterium RIFCSPHIGHO2_12_FULL_45_11b | reverse complement strand
TTTCTTCTCCCGCAGAGCAGCCCTACACTTCCAAGCCGGGAGCGAAGTATCACAGCAAGGAAGGAACAACAGATTCTGCCATCTCAAACGAATCGCTATGATCCCCT
>MHHS01000014.1:0-6348 GCA_001817115.1 Candidatus Andersenbacteria bacterium RIFCSPHIGHO2_12_FULL_45_11b | reverse complement strand
TTCTACGAACGAACCGTTTGAAATTAAAGCGGGCGATAAAATTATCCAGTGCATTGTACAGAAATTTGAAGCGACGGAAATTACGGAAGTTGCAAGCTTAGAAGAATCAGAGCGCGGAGAAAAAGGATTCGGCAGCAGCGGACGATGATATGTCATCCCGGCCTCCGAGCCGGGATCCAGACAATGCGACGTGGATTCCGGGTCAAGCCCGGAATGACACGATTATAAAAAGCCTAACTAGCGAAGATCTTTGAGAGAACGTGGTGTTTTCCCTTTTTCGCTCTTTATCTCTTCTTGGCATTTCTTAGGCTAGAGACTATCAACAACTTTTTTTGTACAACACCCCAAATTTCTTCGTGTAATTCTTCCCGAGTTCGTTGATTCCCCGCTTCATCAACACTATCAAACACCGTCCACTTTTGTTCTTTGGCGAGTTTGAGATAGCTGTTGCGGATTGCAGTTAATTTTTCTTTTGTTTCAAAAAAATCTTTCTTTTTCTTTGCTAGCCGCTGCAGAGAAACTTTTACCGGCGTATCTAGAAATAAAACAATATCTGGCTTTGGAAGCGCGGGGGTATTTTTAAAACACAGCCACGTAATCCAATTCAGCATTTTTTTACGCGCGTCTCCCGTGAGCCCTATAGTCTGGTATGCCATAGTGCTTGTTGCGAAGCGATCGGAGACGACGACGCTGGTCACATTCCCCTCACCCGCGCTCGCCTTCTTGGCGAGCTTGCCCTCTCCCCGTCCAGGGCGAGGGGATACTATTTCCCAAAGCTCTTCACATTTTGAAAAAAAATCTTGAATGTAGAGCAACGCCTGTTCTCTTTTAGAAAAGGAAACTCTCCCACCCCCTCTAGCTCCCCCTCGGGCAGGGGGAGAAACCTTTTTATGAAGCAAAAATTTATCGTAAATAATCCTGCCAGTTGCCTTGTCTTCTTGCGGAAAATGATACTGATGCGGAAGATACCCTTCTTTTTTTAAACGCGCGCACAGCAAATCTGTCTGCGTCTGGCTTCCTCCTGCGTCTAGTGCTTCTAGGACAATAAATGGATTCATGAAAAGAATTGTACGTGTTCTGGAAATGTTTGCGCAAGCCGAGTTCTTACTTCCTTTGCAATGTCGTCGATCGTGCGCAGCTGGCCATCATTTACGCACACAATATGCATCATCGCGCCTGGATTCTCTTGGCACATGCGGATATATTCTGCATGCAATGCTTCTTGTACTGAAATGTGATCGGTATGCTCATCTTCTTCGCCCGCCTTCCCTTTTCTTCCTTCCAGCAAGTCAATTGCTATTTTCGAGGGGACATCAAAGAAGAGCGATATATTTTCCCGCGGCATGCCATTAATATCGCACTCCAGCTCACGCACTGCCTTGTGGATCATTTTGCGATCAACTCTCGATCCCCCTTCGCTAAAGCTATGGGGGATTTCGGAAGCTTTTGCTTCCTCAACCATGAACGCCATGCTGCTTGGCACATAACGATCATAAATCACAATGCCGTTCTGCCTTAAGATATCCTGCACTTCTTCCTTATGTTCTGCGCGATTGTCTGCAAAATATTTCATTTTTTCTTGCCAGGGCGTATGCGCCCAATCGCCAATCTTGCCCTGCAGGCGAAGCTTGAGCTCTTTTCCCGAAGACGTTGTGTAATCAGGAGATTCAATTTTCTTCACCAGCGCGCCGCGGTGCTCCAAATGAGAAAACAGCACCCCTGCCTGGGTTGCTTTCCCGGATGAATCAAGGCCGTCGAAACTAATCAGAATACCGGCCATTGAACGCTGATTACGCGATAACGCGAACTGCGGGACTCATGCTCGTCTTGAGCACGATTTTGCGGATAAATTCACCGCGCTGTGTTGCCGGGCGAACTGCGCGTACTGCGTCGATAAATGCGCGGACATTAGCTTCCGTTTTATCTGCCGGCCAGCTCGCTTTTGCAAGCGCTGCATGCACGTTGCCTTGCTGATCCATTTTGAATGCCACCTTGCCCGCTGCAAGCTCCGCTACTGCCGCCGCAACATCCGGCGTAACCGTTCCCGTTTTCGGATTCGGCATAAGGCCTTTCGGACCTAAAATTTTCGCAACCTTTGCAAGCTTCACCATCATGTCGGGCGTTGCAATCACTACATCGATATCTGAAATTCCATTTTTCTCAAAATCTGCAATCAAATCTTCTCCGCCGACCAAAACCGCTCCTGCAGCTTTCGCATCTTCTTGTTTTTTAGAATCCGACGCAACCACAGCAACGCGCTTCTGCTTCGGCGTACCGCTTGGCAATACCACATTTCCCCGAACTGCCTGTTCCGATTTGCCTGCATCCACTCCCAGCGCCAAGTGAATTTCCAGCGTTTCGTCAAACTTCGTTCGCGCGTGTTCTTTCAAAAATGCAATTGCAGCCGCAATATCAATTGCATCTTCGGATGTTTTTTCTTTCACTGCTTTGTATGCTTTGCTTCTCATAGGTGTTATTCAACGGTTACTCCCATAGATCGCGCCGTACCTGCAATCATCGTCATTGCGGATTCTACGTCTCGGGCTGATAAATCTTCCATTTTCTTTTCTGCAATTTCTCGCACCTGCGCTTTCGTAATTTTTCCAACCTTTGCAGTGTTCGGGGTTGAAGATCCGCTCGTAATTTTTGCAGCCTTTTTAATAAGCTCTGCCGCAGGCGGAGTCTTCAGCTTCAAATCCATCGATCGGTCGGCGTAAATCGTCACTTCAACAGGAATGATGTCACCCATCATTTCTTTCGTCATGTCATTAAAACGCATAACGAAATCCTGAATATTTACCCCATGCTGGCCTAATGCGGGCCCGATGGGCGGAGCAGGAGTAGCTTTGCCTCCCGGCGCTTGCAACTTTAATATTGTGATAATTTCTTTCATATAAGCAATAATTAACCTTCCTTCTTAATCTGCAAAAAGTCAAGTTCTACCGGCGTTTCCCGCCCGAATACGTTGACTAGCACCTTTACCGTACCCTTTGAGTCGTTCACATCTGAAATTTTACCTTCGAAGTCTTTAAATGGACCATCCATAATACGAACAGAATCGCCCTCGATAACATCGATCTTATACTTCGGCTCATCATCGCCCATGCGAGAGAGCAAGCGGTCGATTTCTTCTTTCGATACTGGCGTCGGCGTAACTCCAGAACCTACGAATCCGGTAACGTTCGGGGTATTGCGAACCACATACCAAGAATCTTCCGTAACAATCATTTCCACCAATACGTATCCTGGGAACAGGCGCTCATCGATTGTTCGGCGCTTTCCGTTGCGCACGCGAATTTTCTTTTCGCGCGGCACAATAACTTGAAAAATCTTATCGTCCATGCTCATCGATTCGATGCGCTGGCGCAAATTGCGAGCAACGTTGTCTTCGTACCCGGAGTACGTGTGCAACACATACCATGCTCGTCCGTCTGTTTTTTGCTCCGCTTCTTGCTCCATAACGTTTCGCGTAAATATTAAGAAATAATAAATGCTTGTAATGTTTTCGTAAGCACAAAGTCCATTGCTCCTACTATGCCGCCCACTACTACTGACCCAACAACGACAATAACCGTATATCGAATCGTCGTTTCGCGAGAAGGCCAAGTAACTTTCAAAAGTTCTTCGCGAGCCTGCCGAATAAATGTAATCGGGTTTATTTTGGCCATAGGAACGTTGCTGTTCTTAAAACAGCCCTTTGTGGGCCGTTGTCAATACTGTATATGATATGGGGAAAAAGTGCAAGAAGCGTTCCCTTCTCCCAGAACGGGAGAAGGGAATATTTTAACTATTCACATTCTCTACAGAGTGCAAGGTGAAAAAAAGCAAATTGCGGTGCTGATTAAACACCCCGGCGCATGTAAGCAGCACGAGCTGCGGAACACCATCTTCTGCATTAGTTAAAATCGAAGTATCTGAAGGGCCTACAACTTGTTCTTGCGCATATACATAATGAAATACTGTCCCATCGCTGGCGGTAACAGTCGCCTCATCGCCCAGCTTCATGCGTGTTATCGGCCCAAACAGCTTCTTCGTATTGTGCGCATAGAGCAGCGTTTTTCCGCTCACTGTATTCGGAGTTACCGTCATGGTTGCAAATTGCGCCGCATCCCACGATACATCCCACTGCCCGGTTGTAAAATCATATGACCCTGGCCGTACAGCAACATCAACATGCACGCTTGGAATGGAAATACGATCCGGCATTGTCTGCGTGCGAGGCGCTGGAGTTGCAGACACAAACGGCGCCGGCACAAATGCGGGATGCACTTCCTGCAATATATGAATCGGAAAGAAAAATGAAATAACGC
Organism: Candidatus Andersenbacteria bacterium RIFCSPHIGHO2_12_FULL_45_11b; assembly: GCA_001817115.1. Taxonomy (GTDB): domain Bacteria; phylum Patescibacteriota; class Andersenbacteria; order UBA10190; family UBA10190; genus HO2-45-11b. The sequence continues at coordinate 2,038 of MHHS01000014.1, read as the reverse complement.
ACGCGCATGCCAGCGCAAATGCCCCGAATGCTATGTTGTTTTTCGTCTGAGCTTCCATACCAGGAGGATTGCAAGCGCGATCAAGGCGCTGATTGCAAGCTCCGTGTGAGCAGAACCGGTTGGAGGCAACATCGGAATACCAGCTCCTGCAGCTAGCGAAACAACTATTGGATGCACAACACTGCGATGCGGAGCTTTTGTAACCGCACCCGTAACTTGTCCGTCATCACCGCCGCCTCCGTTACCACCGCCGCCCTTAACTCCATCACCGTCTACTCCGCAAAAATATTCAGAATTTTTTGCATAATACGGATCATCAGCTAATCCCCATGCCAATCCGTTCGGCACGTATGTCCAGCCTGCAGATACAAGGTCGCTTATTACATCTTGCCCGAATACGCTTGTATTCAGCCAAAGAGTCTGAATTCCATTTCCGTTATCCGCACAAAAACATTGGAGCGTTTTTGCCCCATCAATCGTATATACCTTATCGCTTCCTGTATATACGCCGGCATCTCCTACAATTCCATGCGTTCCAGAGTCGTATTGGGCAGAAATGGTACCTGATGGGTCTAGACAGCTAGGAAACGTAGGGATGCTTGATGCTTGTACGGACACGGAAATACCTGCCAGCAGAAGGCTTGCGATTACGGCAACAAAAGCAGGTGTTTTCATAGAACCTGCTACCATACTCCTATTCGTATTTTTTTACAACTCCTAGGTAACCAATCCGATAAGGTACTGAATATTAAGCCATATACGGCTCAGAAAGCCCTGCACCTGCAATATAATCGGTCCAGATGCTATTTGGTCGCGCGAAAGCGTTGCAGGGCTGTATGAAGGCTCTTTTATAGTAAATACCGTGTTTTTAGCGTCAATGTACGGAATAGCAAAGAAGCCCCTTGCATCAGTTGTGGCAACTCTGCCCTCTGAAGATGTAATAATCGCCCCGGAAACTCCCGAGTGAAATACCCCTTGAACAAGGCCGTGTACCGTTTGCGGGGAATAATATTTTTTAAGTATTACAACTGCCTCGCGTGCCGTGCCATTATCCGTCCAAAGTTTAGTACTCCCGCCCACGTTTACCCAATAACTAATTCCGACTAAATGTTTTGCAGTCAGAAGATTTTTCAGTGCCGTATCAATCCACTGCGCCTGCTGCGCTTCCGTCATTTGCCCGTGAATATCCGGAATGGGCGCACCGAATTCTCCTAGCGCAACCATGCCTCCGCTTTCTTTTGCAATTGCTTCCACATCGCGGGCTATCTGGGCGGGATCTTTTACATAATGGTCAATCACTACCAAGCCGTCCATCGCTTTTGTAGTTGCCGGATCCATTACGGTACGCGCCACATCCGCATTCATCGACTGCCAATTCGATGCAACGTCTTTGTGCATCGCGGCAAATGCCGCTTTCGTTGCTGCATATTCTTCGATAACAAATGCTCGATACCCCGCTACATCGCCCGTTGCGCGCGGATCCCCCGGCCCTCCGTTTTCGCACTCCGGACATGCGGTAAATATGTCGCCATCTTGAAATAAATCGCCATGCTTCTGCAAAAAATCTTTTGTTTTCTGCAGATGCTGCACGCGGGTGATCGCGGTATACTCAAACCACTTTTCCCACCCAGACCAGTTTCCGCGAAACCATACAGAAAGTCCGTGGCGGCGCGCAGAATCCGCCCATCGCTTCAGCACCGGATAAAACTCTTCGTCGTACGGAGTTGCAATTGCCACATGCGTTGCGCCAGTACTGGCAATCTGCTTCATCTGCTTCTCTATAATCGCATCGAATGATTGATTATGCAGTGCTTCTCGAGATGCATCTCGAGAATATTTCATCGTGTCTACCGATTGCACGCTCCACCAGGGAGCTACCGCAGCATGCGCAGATTGCGCCGCGCATATCGCCGCAGCTGCAATCACTCCGCATAGTACTAATTTCATCCGCATATGCTCTATAGCTTACTTCTGCGGAGGTAAATTTGCATCAACGTTCAGAGCAGGCAAATACTCCGGCTTTAATTCATAAATATCA
>MHHS01000013.1:15236-33445 GCA_001817115.1 Candidatus Andersenbacteria bacterium RIFCSPHIGHO2_12_FULL_45_11b | reverse complement strand
AACGAAGAGACGGCCATCGGGCAAGTCGTTGAGGATGTGCTAAAAGAAGGCTTTTCTTCTATTATTGTGATCGACGATGGCTCACGGGATAATACGGCGGCTGTAGCAACTAAATCCGGGGCGCTGGCCCTTCGGCACAAGATAAACAGGGGCAAAGGCGCGGCAACCAGAACCGGCATTGAAGCAGCACTCTTCCTCGGAGCGGACATTGTCGTAACACTAGACGCAGACGGCCAGCACAACGCAAAAGAGATTCTTGATTTAGTTCAGCCGATTATACTTAACGAATGCGATGTTGCCTTAGGCACGAGGCAGATCATTACCGGAACGATGCCGCGGTATAAGGTAGCCCATAACAAAATTGCAAATACTATTACAATGCTGTATTCAGGCATTCGCGTACAAGATAGTCAATCAGGATTCCGAGCATATTCTCGGCATGCGTGTAATTATCTCGACACTACTTCAGATGCATACGAATACGAAAGCGAAATTATAAGGCTTATTGCAGCTCACAAGCTTTCGTATAAAGAAGTGTCAATCTCAACGGTGTATACGGATTATTCTACGAGTAAGCTGCAAAAACAGGATATTTCAAATGGAATCCGAACAGTTTACAAAATGCTCTGGAAGGCGTTATCGTAACAAGCTATGCTCGTATCTAACGTTCATTTTTATCAAATAGCGATACTAGTTATTTCGTGTCTGATGATATTCTTTGGACTCGAGAAAACGATTAAACAAAAGCCAGGCCAAACGTTTCTCAAGCTCGCAATTCGTATTATTGTTTGGGGGGGCATGGCGGCAGTTGCTTTGTTTCCAAGTTTTACAAACTATTTAGCTCATTTTATTGGCATTGAAGGAAACGTAAACGCTGTAATACTTACAGGGTTCTTGCTCGTATTTCTTATTATCTTCAAAATATTGTCCGTAGTTGAACGTATTGAACAGGACATAACCAGGCTTACACGCAAAGAAGCTCTGAAGAAATTAAAACAATGATAGAAGAGGCTCAATTAATCATTCTCCTTCGGATTATATATGCACTTGGTGCTGGCCTTTTTCTGTCTGGGTATAGTGCCACCGTATTAATGCAACGATACTATCGACTCCATCTACTACCCTCGGAATTTTGGTCCATAGTAACAGCACTAACATTATTTCTTAACCCGGGGATAATGGCGGGTGTATCTTTAATATCCTCAACAATCAGCCCTTCCTTGCCATTTATTATTTCATTCAGCCTTGCTGCGATTGTTCTTGTCACTAAAAAACCCAACATATCACTAAAAATCCCTCCACTCCTTATTGCTGTTACGCTTTTTTATTTGCTTATCATCTCCATCATTATATTTTCATACCCAACACTTCCGGATTCAGATCCGTATACATGGCTAGATCGAACAAACAAATTTTTTGAAACAAAAACAGTCGACACCCTTGTTGAGCGCCCCCTCTTTTATTACCTGGACTATATTATATCCGTGCCCATGGGTATAAAACCATATGTGGCATTTAAGTACATCTTCCCATTTGCTCCACTATTAGCTCTACCATCTCTTTGGCTGGTCTCTAGGCGTCTTCAAAACAAGATACAGCAAGTTGCGTTTTTACTAACCCCAATGCTAAGCGCATCAACACTTCTTTATTTTACAACCCCAATTCCCCAATCCATCATAATGGTAATACTCGTAATATTTTTTTGTTGGCTCGTATATGCAGACTATACTCAAAAAAGAATCTGGTACTATGCCAGCGGAGCACTTATGGCTGCTGGATATCTGTATCACGAATCCGCATTATTACTTTTTCTTGCGTGGGCACTTATAACAAGCGTAACATCCGCAAAATCTTGGTATGCAAAAATCAGAAATAATCATCTTGCGTTCATTCTTGCCATTCTATTGATATTGACAAATATTCATATACTTTATAAGCCGACATCACTCATAAGGTATTGGACAACAACTGCCTGGGCCCATATTGGAGAAATCAACCTACTATTTCCAGCCTCTTATATCAATATCGACGGTAGGGATGTTGGATGGGGAAACCTTACGGGTGTAACTAAATATTATCTTTATTACGCTGGACCTCCCGTTCTATTGATTTTATTCTTTACTGTTTTTGCAATCGGAAAAATAAAAGAATACCGCCGATTCTTAATAGATTCACTGCGCAGCTCACCTGCTTCTAAGGTTATATTGCTCTCAATTATTATCTTTTTTTCTCTCTCGGAAATTATTCCTCGCCTATTAAATATAGCCTTTCTTCCTGAGCGAGCATGGATTTTTACGGGAACCTTTTCGATGTATCTTTTTATTTCCTATATTTTTTATGCTAAAACAATAGGTAAAATAGCCTCTCCCGCGCTTAGTCTGTCTTTAGTTTTTCTTACATGTATAAGTGTTGGTGCTGCGCTCTATATCAATCAAGGCAAAGTATATTCAATACCTTCCAATCAACTTCGCGCAGCAAATTGGGTCAAAGATAATTTGCCCAAAAACAGAATCATGATGACTACTCGCAATGGGAATTTATTAACATTCCATTCGCTCTCAAATACTGTATTGGTAGATCCGCAAATATTTTGTGCGGATCAGAATGGTCTCAATTCGATTATATCTAAAATATCCCAAGTTCAATTTTCTACAACTGATACATTACCAGAGCGCTCACCCTTAGAAGAGTTGCGACAGTATCTAAATACAAACCAAAAAGTATCGATACAAAGGGTACTCGAGCTTGCTCAGCTGTCCATAACGTCTGAGCATATACCTCTCGCAATCGACAATGTGAATCTTCATCATTTCTTATATGTATTTTTTGCAAAAATGGATGACCAAAATCTGTATGGAGCTCGGCCGTACTTTAAAACAGACCCATTGAATAACTGTAATCAACCTACTCTAAATAAGTACCCTAACGTCTTTGAACAAGTATATAACGACGATGAGCGGATTATAATATGGGCCGTAAAATAAATATCCTTGTATGTTCTCCTTATTACCCGCCTCATGTAGGTGGGCTGGAAAACCATGCAGAAGAGTTTGCAATACAAGCGACGCAGCATGGGCATAGTGTCACTATATGGACAGCAAATATTCCCATGCAAGCGTCCTGCGATGAAGTTCAGCATGGAGTGAGGGTTATTCGATATGATGCAGCCGAGCTTTTAGGTGGTTTTCCTATCCCTGCTATATGGACTATGTCGTTTTGGAGACAATATAAAGAAATAAAAAAAATGCATCATGATCTTGTTATTTCTCGCACAAGGTTTTTCCTATCTTCGGTTTTGGCGCGCGCCTTTGCAATCAGAAATCATCTACCCCATATTCATATTGAACACGGTTCTGACTATGTGCACCTTCATAGTAGTGTCGCTACCGCATGCGCCTACCTGTATGACAAGACGTTTGGAGTATACGTCCTAAAACACTCGGATGCCGTAGTGGCAAACTCACAAGCGACGAAAATATTCGTTCAGGAGTTTACGAACGGAGCGGTTGTTCCTACGGTAATATATAGAGGAGTAGATAAAGAGCATATTCTTTCTCAGGCACCAAACATACTTGCGAAAGATGCAGCGCAAGGGAAGGTTATTCTTTGCTACCTTGGAAGATTGATCGATGGTAAGGGCGTGCATCACCTGCTTGATGCGCTGCAGTCCAAACAGATTCGAGAAAACATCGTATGTTGGATTATTGGGGATGGGCCGCAAAGAAAAGCCTTGGAAGATCTTGCAACCAAATACAATTTCACGGATCGTATTACCTTCTTTGGAAATAAGGATCGCAATGAGGCAATCGGACTTTTAAAGGCAAGTGATATTGTTATTAACCCGAGCTATACCGAGGGGCTTCCTACTTCCCTTATAGAAGCTGCGTTGTGTAGGAAAGCAATTATTGCTACGCGCGTAGGCGGAACTTCGGAAATCATAAAAGACGGAACGTCCGGTATTCTTATCCCCTCTCACGATACGGATGCGTTGCGATTGAGCTTAGAAAAGCTCATTGCATCCAAAGAGCTTCGAGAGTCCTACGGAGATGCTGCGTATATAAAATGCAGTACTATGTTTTCATGGGATACTGCAATTGGTCTCTATGAATCTTTATTTGAAACAGTAATCGCAAAATGAATACGAAATATATCATACGAATTGATGACATATGCCCTACGATGAAATGGGGCCCGTTTGCTCGTATCATGGACGTTTGTATAAAGCTCAATATCCACCCTATTCTTGGTATTATTCCTGATAATCAAGATCGAAAGCTGCAGATAGAACCAGCTCGTACTGATTTTTGGCAACTCATACAATCATATGAGTCCCGTGGTGCTATTATTGCCCAACACGGATACCAGCACGTATATAATAACCATAAAACGGAATTTGCGGGGTTACCCTACACGGAGCAATATGAAAAAATTCAACGGGGAAAACAAATATTGGAAGAGAAGCTGGGACCTTCCCCCAAGTGGTGGATGGCACCTGCTCACAGCTTAGACGAGGCAACGTGCAAGGCGCTCTATGAACTTGGCTTTACGTATATAACTGACGGAATCGCTCTCTATCCGTATACGGAATATGGCCTCACGTGGGTTCCGCAACAACTATGGAGTCCCAGAGTAATGCCAATAGGGGTTTGGACTCTGTGCACTCACACAAATACGATTTCCGAAGATTCTCTGGACTCTCTTCTCCGTTTTATAGAAAAACATGAACCAAACTTCAAGGATGTCTCATTGACTCCTAAATCATCCGCCCTTACAACACCTATGCGCCTTGCGTGGAAAATAGCATTACAACTACGCAGTCTATGACGTATATAAATGAACACCATGTCTATACGGATCCGGATGCGTATGATGCTCGGTCAAAAAAGTTTCTGGAAAAATACAATAAAAAAGCATGGGATCCTGTCATTTACAAAACAGGAAAACAGTATATATCAGCTACTGATACAGTCTGTGATTTTGGTTGTGGTACGCTAGCCCATTTTCCCGCAATGGAACAAGCAAATAGGATATACGCAATAGACACTAATAAGGCGATGGTGGACGAAGGTTTGCGAAAGCTAGGCGCATGGAGGAAAAATAAGATTGAGATAGTTATTGCAGATGCCTGCAATACCCCGCTTGCACCGCATACATGCTCAATTATATGGTCAATTGGCCTTACGGAATATACAAATCTTGAAAGCTTATTTGCAGAAATGACTCGAGTTGCAACTCCATCAGCATTGATGCTTCTTCAATTTCCCAGTGCTAATAACCTAATGCATGTTGCCATACGAACTTTAAATTATCTGCGCGGGAAAAAGACAAAGAAGTTCCGAACCCTTTCTGAAATTCGTACTATCGCGCATACAAACAACTGGATTGTTATTGATGTCCAATCCGCTTTCATTCGGAACAATTTGTGGTGCGTATTACGGAAATCCAATCCTGAATAACGGTTTTTATATCATGATGAGCCCTGGCGTAGCTGCTTTCTGATACTGCAAGAATTTCATACTGCTCACTATTTTTCATAAGCATGTCTATCGCATTGTACATGATTTGTATATTTCCTTGTGCGCAGACGCCCTCGCACGAAATATTCAGAGAAACAATAGGTACGCCATATATCATTGCTGATATATACGTATTCGGAGATCCTTCGTAATCCGAAGTCCCGAGCAAGAGATATGACCGCTCTAATACAGTATTTGTTTGTTCGGGAGGTAGTTCTCCTAAAAACTGAATATTGGAAATTTTTTTTGCCCGTTGTTTGCATTGTTTGTATATATCCGCATCTCCAGAATGAGAAAGAATCATAGTAAATTCATAGTGCGGAAAATGTTCTGCAGTAGCAAAGAAAATGTCAGGACGCTTCACTGTCCGAGAAGAACCGATCCATATAATTGTTTTATCTTTCTTCTTCTCTAGCTCAGTGGGGCTTGGTATCTGGTATCCATTGGCGATCACGACAGAATCTTTGTTGTAATACTTCTCAAGATCTTTCTGCTGCCCTACGTGTTGAGTGATAACGATATCAGAGAGACGAATACCTATCCTGTACAGCGCCCCCGATAGTACACCCATATCTCGTTCCTTTTTCTTCGTGCAATCTACGTCGCTTGCGGTACGAAAGACATACCTCTTTCCTGTTATCTTTGCATACAACGCAAGAAGGCCTACTTCGGGCCCTGCAGGCGAAGATATGATTACATCTGGACGAATCCGTCGTAGAACACGCCAGAGAACAAAGGGAGCACGGATGAGATTTGAAATAGTCTTTTGTAAAGGGAATGATGCGTAGACGGTAGTATTTCCCATTTTTTGAATTGGCTGTTGGCCAAAGTCTCCAGCAACGAAGGAAACCGTGTAATCTGGATGGTTTGCAAGCTCTGTCGCAAGTGCGTGCATTTGCAGCTCCGTTCCCCCTATATTGGCAGAACTATGGGGATCAAAGACTTTATAGGCATTCAGGGAAACAAAGCAGACTTTGGTCATAGATGAATCGTACAAGATACTGTATAGATATCATATGTGCGGTATTACGGGAAAGCTGTCATTTAGGGGTGCGGATGTAGCGGCATCTGATATTGAGCGTATGAACAGTGCTATAGCCCATAGGGGGCCTGATGGCACTGGAATATACCTATCGCCAGATCATAAGGTGGGGCTTGGTCATCAAAGGCTTTCTATCGTAGATCTATCGCCCTTAGGAGCTCAGCCAATGCGATACGTGGATAGATATGAGATCGTTTTTAATGGAGAAATATATAACTTTCAAGAAGAAAAAAAACTTCTTAAGAAAATGGGATATCGTTTCAATTCTCATACCGATACAGAAGTTATTCTTGCATTATATGATGCATATAAAGAAGATTGCGTGCAGCATTTGAGGGGAATGTTCGCATTTGCTATTTACGACGAACAAGAAGATGTGCTCTTTTGTGCTCGTGACAGGGTAGGGCAAAAGCCATTGAAATATTTTTACAGTGATTCTGTATTTATTTTTGCATCGGAACTCAAAGCTATTCTTACACAGAGCGAATATCCGAAAGCTATCGATCACGATACTGTTACCCAAATGCTGGTACTTCAGTATGTTCCGGGAGATTGCACAGGATTTAGTGGTATAAAAAAACTTCTTCCTGGACATAGTATTATAATTAATAGAAAAACAGGCAGCTATAGCATAAAGCGATATTGGGATATTTCTTACGGAGATACGCTCAACTATTCCGAAAATACATGGAAAGAAAAAGTTCTTGGAAAACTACGGAGCGCTGTTCATGAGCAAATGATGGGCGATGTTCCTGTTGGAGCAATGCTTTCAGGAGGGCTCGATTCTTCCCTTATTGTTGCGCTCATGGCAGAACACACCACCTCCCCTATTCAAACATTTTCTGTAGGTTTTACCGGACAGCAAACAAGCGAGCTACCGTTTGCAAACCGCATTGCACAGCAATTTCGAACATCTCATCATCAAATTTATATTTCTCCTGCAAGCGTTGAAACGCTTCCAGAGCTTGTGAGAATTATGGAAGAACCTTTTGCAGACCACGGAGCACTTCCTACGCTTCTCATGAGTCGTAAAATTGCCGAGCACGTTAAAGTTGCACTCAATGGAGATGGAGGAGATGAAAATTTCGCCGGATATGATAGATATACTACATATCGCATGTCGGAGATACTTCAAGTATTTGCTCCGCTCCTTGCCCCAGGAAAGGATATGCTTCCTCAGTCATCTATGTTCGACAAAGCTCGGAGGTTCATTTCTTCCCTCTCCCTTGATGGCGCAAGAAGATATCTAGAGTATGTGTCATATATATCTTCTCGAGATATTTCGTACCCAGAAAATGATAGTATACAGAAATCCTGGGATTCGTACCCTGGTGGCGACACCCTATCGCGCCTCCTGTCAGTGGATTTTCATACCTACCTTCCAGGTGCGTTGCTTCCTAAGGTGGACATGACAGCGATGGCAGCATCGCTTGAAGGAAGGTCTCCTTTTTTAGATCATGAATTTTTAGAGTTAACAGCTGCTATGCCAAGTAACCTCAAAATGAGGGGATTGCATAATCGTAAATATCTCCTCAAAGAGATAGCTCAAAACTATCTTCCTCATGAAATTATTTATCGTAAGAAGCAAGGATTTAGCGTTCCACTCAACGCATGGTTTCAGGACGATCTATATAACTATGCGCAATCTCTTCTTCTTGCATCTTCTGCACGCATCAATCTCTTTTTATCCAAAGAATATACAACAGCTACCCTTCAAGGGCATAAAACTGTTCCTACAAAAGGCAGGCAAGTATGGGCAATGCTGATGGTTGAACTTTGGCTCCGAGAATATTTTCCATAAAACCCTATGACAGTAACACGTCTTATATTTCTCGTAAGTATTGCCATTCAGCTTCTATACGTAAAAATAACTGGAGTAAAAATGGGTGGCGATTCTGATTTTTACATACAAGGTGCATCAATACTTACAAACTCTCATTTCTCTTTTATACAACTCTTTTATACAGGATATCCTTTGTATTACCTTGCATACCCAGCGTCCTTAGCTCTTCTGCAAAATAATACTCTGCTTGTAGTATGGGTTCAAATTATTCTTCACGCTTTTGCCGGCGTACTCATATACAAAATAGCATCGCGTATTCATAGTAAAACAGCGGGTATTATTTCAGGATTCGCATATGCGTTTTCTTTTGAACTATTTCAGTGGAATACGTACATTCTCACTGATTCACTTTTTATATTTCTTGTCGTTGCTGCGCTGTATCTGTATACAAAAAAATCTTGGTATATTTTCATAGGAATTATTTGCGGAATGACCCTATTACGACCCACTGCTGCCCCCTTTCTTCTGGCAGCAGCTGTTGCATCTACATGGCATTTTAAAAAAATATATAAAATTTTGGCATACACTATGCTCCTCTTAACAGTAACATATAGCGTTGCTCACATTCTTTCTATTGATGCGGGTACGAGATTAGGAATTTCGGGGTACATTCATTATTTTGCATCTTTGTTTGAGCGAGGTGTACTTGTACGAGACCGGGCATCTTTGATTATTCCAGTAACATGGAGTTCTTCACTGAGTCTTGTAAACATATATACGTTTATAAAAATACTTTTCTTACGTTTTTTGCTCTTTTGGGCACCTGCTATTTCAGATTTTTCTCTTCCCCATACCTTGATTAATATAATTACCCTGATTCCTTTATATATATTTGCAATATTTGGCATATCGAAATATGCAAAACGGCATATTCTAGGCATAACTGTTATTATCATATTTTGGATTTTTCAATCATTTACAGAACTTGATTACGATTGGAGATATCGAACCCCCGTATTACCCGCTCTTATTATATTTGCAGGAATGGGCGCAGCCGATTATCTGCAGACAGGAAGAACTCTTATAAAAAACATACGAGAGGTTCAGATTATTCGCTTCCTATTCTTTGGGCTTGTTACCGCTGCAGCCGATTACCTAATACTAAATATTCTGCATCTCGTATTTGATATATCTATTTTTTGGTCAGTTTTTTGGGGCTTTATATCTGGCGGCCTTATTGGATATTTTCTCCACAGTAGATTTACGTTTCGATACAATGCGGGTAACAAAGATCTGATAAAGCTGTCACACTATTTACTGTTGTGCGGCGCTAACCTTGCCCTTACGGAAATTGTAGTACAGAGCTTAACTGTTCAAATAGGAGTGCCCTATAACACGTCAAAACTTATTGCGCTCGTTCTTGTCGCAGGCACTTCCTTTATTGGCAATAAATTTATTGTGTTTCGAAAATCGTCTATTTCAGCAATCGAGTAATAAACTTCATGACGTCTACGTACTCTACCGAAGCCTTGTTTCCTACGATTTGAACCGCCAAGGCACCTACTACGTTCCCTATAAACGCTGTAATGTCCTCAGGAAGCTTTCCGCCAAACGCAGGGGCTGTATAGGCAAAGAATGCATCTCCGGCACCTACAGCGTCTACTACGGAGCTCGTGAGGGCTGGTGCGGCAGAGAACGATTTCTTTTTAGAAGAATATGATAGCGATCCCTTTGATCCTCGGGTTGTCATGAGGAACTTTGCCCTCAAGTCTTTCTGGACGGATTTTGTTATTTTCTTTAGATCTCCGAATCGGTCTCTAGTTGCGTAGCGTAATTCCATTTCATCCACACATAGATAGTCTGCTTTCGGATACTTCGTAACAAGATTGAATCCTGCATTTGCGCTATTGGTTTGTACGTTGATTGCAAGCTGTTTCGCATTCTTCGTAAGGAGTGCAATGATTCGAGGAGTTAACAGGCCATGCCCAAAATCATTTACGACTACTATATCAAATGACGAAAGACTTCTTTTAAGATATGAGAGAATACTTTTTTCAATCGCATCTGGAATAGGGGCATCATTCATGAAACAAATTTCAAAGAGTTTACGTCCTTGAGCACTACTGAGGTATCTTCGCTTTACAATGGTTTCGGAATCTGGACGAGTGAAGAACTTTGTACGAATATTCTTCTTTAAATTTTTTAAAATAAAATCTTTTTTAGTATCTTTTTTCCCCAATACGGTGAGCAAAGTTACTTTCTGCAAAATACTGCTCATATGGTTCGCAGTAGCAAGGACTCCCCCTGCATAAGATTCTGCACGCTCAAACTGATTCACAACTAATGGTTCTTTGGATGATTTCCCAAGCTGGGTACAGTAATGGTATTCGTCAATAATAGTATCTCCTATCACAAGGACTTTAAGTTTCTGTAGAGAAGAGAAAAATGAAGCTACATCATCTGCGGTATACTTCTTCTTGAGTGCATGTAAATAGTTCTGAACATCCGGGCTATATGTTTCAAGGTGTTCGTTAATAAGTTTAGAAGAACTAAACGTAACATCGTCCGTAATAAGAAGTTTGCCTCCAAACTTTTTTACCAACTCCTCCTCTTCGCTGATTTTTCCCGTAATGTCCTCTGCTTGGTTTTTGTAGTCAGGACCTTTGGCATACAGATTCGGGCGGATAACACTAATTGCTTCCAAGGCAGTTGGGCCATGAACGATAGCTACGTAGTCTACTGCCGCAAGTGCTGCTAGTGTCTCGGCTCGTACTGCTTGTTTAAAGATAGGTCGTCCAGGACCTCGTTTTACGAAAATATCAGCGGTAATGGTTACGACAAGAATATCACCAGCTTTTTTCGCAGACTGAAAATGCTTAATGTGTCCCGGGTGAACGAGATCAAAGACTCCGTGACAATGCACAATAACATTCCCTTGTTTCTTGAGTGCAGGAACAATTTTTTTAAAGTCTTCCAGTATAACTACTTTTTTTGTAAGCGCTTGAGACATACGGCAAACTACCCAAGATACTTAAACCAATCTTTTGTAGCATCATGAATTGCAGCTTCGTTCCATACAGGAGCATTTCTCCATGCATCGATATGTGCAAGCATATTTCTTACTCCTTCTTCGAAAGATACTCTCGGATACCATCCCAGCATCGTACGAATTTTTGTTATATCGGCGAATGTAGCATCAGGCTCGCCTGGGCGCTTTGGAATATGGATAACGTCTCCTCCTAACAGTTCAACGAGTCGATTCACGCTGTGCGTTCCGCCACTTCCGACGTTAAATATTTCTTGAGAAATGCCTGAATTCGCACACGTTACAAGCGCATCTACTGCATCTGTTACATAGGTAAAATCTCGAGTTTGAGTGCCGTCTCCTACTACCGTGAATGGCTGATTATGTATTTTCTGTGCCAGGAATACACCGAATACCGCGCCATATGTACCAGAAGTTCTGGCGCGCGGTCCGAATATGTTGAAGAAGCGCACGCTCACTACGGGCATCTTGTATACCTTGCCCCAATGTAATACCGTTTCTTCGCCTAAATATTTAGTTAATGCATACGGATATTCCGGATTGATAGCTGCGGTTTCCGGTGTGGGATATATTTCTGGAATACCATAGCACGATGAAGATGCAACATATACAAAACGCTTCACCTGGGCTGCTCGTGCGCATTCTAGGACATTCATGGTGCCCAGAACATTCGTTGTATAATATCCAACCGGATTAACTATGGACGGAACGATATCCGCAAGCGCTGCCAAATGAAATACGTAATCAATACCTGCAAAATATTGCCCGATATATTCTCTCTGCCGAATATCAGCTTCTATAAAAGAAAATCTAGGATTTTGTTCATGATGCGCGATGTTTTCTCGCCTTCCCACTGCAAGATTGTCTAGCGCAATAACTTCATGACCATCTGCAATGAGACGGTCTACAAGGTGACTTCCGATAAATCCCGCCCCACCTGTTACAAGCACTTTCATAGGATTTTATTAGGGCTTAACACCTACCCCCATAGCAATTAAGTAATGCGCCATGGGGGAAAAGCCCGTATGAATCACTTCGTCATTTACGGAAAACATAAACACATTTTCAAAACGACGTCCTAGCTCTTCTTTGAGTCGTTCTGCCGAGTAGAGGTTTACGTGTCCTGATTGGGTTCGTGCATTGGCATACTGATTACTTGTGATATTTGGTGTGCCTACTATCGCAATTCCATCTGGTTTTAAGTGATCTGCGTAGGTGTCAATGAAAGCGGCAGCATGTTCTGGATAGATATGTTCTATAACATCAAAGCTTACTGCAGCATCGAAGTTTCCTCGAATAGGGGCAGTTAAAATATCAGCTGCCTGAAATTCTACATTCTCTCGTCCGAAGTTTTTCTTTGCAGACTCAATAGCCGGAGCATCGATATCGACTCCAAGTACATAGGTAGCAAACTCTGCGAGAAGCATTGTTCCTAATCCTTCGCTGCATCCAATATCTAAAATCTCTTTGTTGTTTCCGATCATCTTTGCTGCGAACTTATGATACGCAAGAGAATACAATACGTGACGCGGAGTATGTTTTAACTGGAATGAGAAGTACGGACCGAAGGTTACGGATTCATTTCCTAGTAATTCCTTAAATCCAAACCACTTTGAACTTTCCGCACTTTCCTGTGAAGCAGGAAGTGCGTCCCCCGTAGCCTTGGCGAAGGGGGATTCCGAAGTCGCATTTGCTTCTTCGTAAGCATCACTTAATGCAGTTGCAGGAGAAGATAAGTATTGATTGTAGTACGTTGGTCGAAGAGAAAGATCAACTGGCGCGTGACGCGCAACAATCCGCATATCAACACTCCATCTTGTATTCACGCTTTCGTTCCCTATACTGCCGTGCAAAGTTGCCAGAGAGAATGCCAATACTTGGCCAAGCTCAAGTGGAACAGGTTGCATATCGAGCGGGTATGCAGGATCAATTATTTTTGGCGCATACAAGAAGCCGAGCTTATGTTTTGTAGAACCTTTTTCAACATCTTCACTTTTTGTTTGAATAAGAGGAATGTCTTTTTCTGGAATAAGATGAGATTTCGGTTGTACCCGAAGCGCATTGCCCGTATCTAGTCCTACAAAAGGAATAACCACCGAAATTTCATATGGCGACCCGCCGTAAAACGTATCGCGATGATATCCTATATTGTCTTTTGATTTTCCAGGGCGTGTAATTCGCAAGTATGGTTGCGCCTGAATATTCATGTCGAAGCCAATAAGCTGTTCAAATAATGCCCTATTATCCAGAACTACGCGTTGAATTAAATCATCTGATCGAATGAATTCAGTAAGGGCAATCTGAATCTGCGTATGTATTTCATCATCAATTGCGTGTTCATGATACTTTTCAAGAGTGATTTCTGCAATCCCCGTCGTTTCTCGCAATTTTTTCAATAATGCTTGCCGTATTTCAAACACTCGCTGGGGGTAGAGAAGGTCGATAATCGCGTACCCCTGTTCTTGGAAAAAAGCTGCAGCGTTCATAGGCGGTCAGATAGTGAAAAATAAAGACATCGTATTACTTTAATATAAGAACAATACTCAAACAAGCCTCTCTTTCCACAACGGACATAGGCCGTAAAACTATACGATAGATGGTTTTTAGAACGAAATATAGAGAAAACTACCCTATTGCATTTGAGAGAATCGAGGCAATTGTTTGGCAACGCTGTATTGATGTATGCTCTCGCATTGTTCGCGCATGCCCTTGTTCTGCTACTTCACGTGCTCGAGCAGGATTTTCCAGAAGTTCCTTCGATTTTTCATAACAATCTTGGTCGCTTGAAAATGTCACTATTTCAACTCCGGGAACAAAGAGGCTATCTAATCCTGGACGTTCGTCGACGAGGAGACATGCCCCGCTTCCGGTGCTTTCAAACATCCGTATGTTTCCTGCTTCGCCCGCAGTATCAGTATGGATATTAAGAACCGTTACCGAGTCCGACATAATAGATAAATATTCAGAACCAAATACTGGAGGGTGGTAGCGATCGGGAAATAATTTCTGTAGCGAAGAGTTGCCCACGTACCAATCACGGACAGGAATCTTGCCCTGCTTTGCCAATACTCCATCTCGTAGGAGGGATGCAACAACAGGAAACGATAATGTTTTTCTATGAAGGTTCTCAAGGATAGGAGTAGACAGGTTCTGCAAGAACGAAAGAATTACACTACGTATTTGATCCTTGATAATATTTCGTTGTTGCTCCAATCCCCATACTTCCAGAGGGGTCTTAGAAAGAAGATTTCGAAGAAGCTCATATCGATGCTGCTGATTCGCATTCCCATATCCACTTGATCCTACGAATACAAAAGGATGAGTTTTTTCTTTTTGGAAAGATTCGTATCGTGACCACTCGTTATCACCCGGGTCAAAACAATGCGGTAAATAATGAGTTTCAATACCCGCCTTCTTCCATTGAGGTGTATACGCAGGATATGGCGTAAAGAGGAAGTCAAAATCCTGGTAGTCAGTAAATACGTGCGGAGGAAATCCTTTAAAACCAGTAACTATTCGAATGAAGGAAAATTGTTTCTTGAGCGATATGCGTATACGAGCAGGTATTGCATCTAGGTCCTGGAAATACAGTATGTCTGGCTGCCATGTCGCAACTTGCTGCATAAATACCTCCGATAAAGAAGGTGTTTCGCTATTCTTCTTGTATTCCTGCCACCATATATCTTGTAGAGGCTTAAAATCTGCAACTACGTCCTGTACCTCATACCCTAGAGGCTTCATATGCCTTTGGAATCCAGCAGGGTACATAAAACCATGATCTCGATACAGCTGTGCTGCCTGATCATACGACGCCGATGGGAGGTTGTTGGCAATAAAAAATGTAGTATATGCGCCCTGGTATAACCCAGCAGAACAAATACGCAAGATACGCATCATGAACTACTTTTTAACTCCGCCTTGTTTGAAAATGCGCATAGTATGGAAGGCGTTGAATATTGGCCAAAGCGTGGATATGTTTTCCCATTGCTTATGCGCAATGCACTTTTTAACGTATTCTGCGACAGCTTCTCCGTCCCAAATAGTTGAATTAAGGAAGTCTTTGTCTTCAATTGTTTTTATTAACCAATTCTGAAGTGGCCCCGCAAACCAATGATCCATTGGAGACGTGAATCCAATCTTATTTGTTCTAAGTCGCACTTCTTCTGGCATCAAGCCTTTTACTGCTTCTCGCAAAATATACTTTGAGTATCCATGACCTACTTTCATATTATCAGAAAGAGCTAAGGAGTAGGAAACGAGACGAGGATCAAGCAAAGGCGCGCGAAGCGATACGCTATGTGCAGCAGGTCCACGGTCATACATGCGATCAACGGTTGGCATACCGGTGAAATGAGTCCACACATACTGGCTATGTTGCAATGCGGTAAAACGTTTTGGCTTCTTAAATTGATACAGCGAGAAAAGGTTTCGAGTACGAGGGACCTTTTTTATAAAAGACCAAGGTGGAATATATGTAAGATGAGAAAGCGGCGGAAGAATATGTTTTTGTACTACGGAAGAATTCACGACTGCTCGACGAAGAATAAAGCTTGCGCTATCTGGAATATGATCCACGCTTCCGCCCTTCATGCTTTGCAGCACTTCTTGGAGTTCTCGAAAACGAGCAATATCTCCTTTCAGGATTGCCTCTTGCATCTCATCATAGATCATAAAATAGTGCCCAATCGCAATTTCATCTCCACCAGAGCCATCAAGTGCTACAATTCCAGTTTGCTTTCGTCCTTCTGATACATCTTGATGCACACGCCATAATCCTGCGGGCAATACCCAGTAGATATCTTCATTATGCCAAATAATGTCATCAATAGTTTGTTCCATTTTCGCATCCAAATCGATAACACGAATAGAAAGTTCAATATTATGAAACGCTGCAACAGCCTTTGCATACTTGGTTTCCTCTTGGTTTGTTCCAGGGAACGAAGCAGTATACGCCTTTTGAAAATGAGAGGGTTTTCCCTCTGAATGCAATATTGAAGCAGTAACCGATGTTACGGCGCTTGAATCGAGCCCTCCTGAAAGCGTTGCCACGATAGGCAGATCGCTGCGCAATCGTAATCTGCATGAGTCAAATAATAGCTCACGAAAATGTTCTGCCTGTTCTTGCTCGGTAGCGGGAATATCTTTAGGCATATGTTCAATGCTCTTCCACCATTGCCATTTTTTTATCCCTTCTTTTGTTACTCTCATGCACGAACCTCCCGGAAGACGTTTTACGCCTTTGAGTAAGCAATGTTCTGTACCTTCTAATCCGTTTACGTTCGTAATTGTTTCTGCCACTATCTCCTCGTCAAACTCTACCGTAAAGCGAGGGAGCGCAAGAAACGCTTTCATCTCTGAGGCAAAGGCAAAATAACCATCGTTCACAATATAATGAAATGGCTTAATACCATAATGGTCTCGAGCGCAAAACAATGATTGGTCCTTTTCATCCCAAATAGCAAATGCAAAGGTTCCATTAAACTTATACAAGCATGACTCTCCCCACTCATCGTATGCAGCTAAAATCACTTCGGTATCGCATGTGCTTTGAAATACATGCCCGAGTTTCCGTAGCTCTTCTTGTAACTCTATAAAGTTAAAAATTTCTCCGTTAAAGGTAATCCAATACCTCTTATTTTCGTACGACATGGGCTGCGCGCCGCGGTCGCTCAAGTCAAAAATGGCAAGGCGCCTATGCCCCAAGCTTATCTGGGCTTTTTCGTTCCGCCATACCCCTCTACTCCCCGGCCCGCGATGAGTAAGCGTATCTGTATATTTGTCCATAGACTCATCAGATAGGCCCTGCCCCTTAAAATTCCAATGTCCGACAATTCCACACATACAAAAATAGTATATTGACCTCGCCAGCCTAGCAACTTATTATCAAGCTAGGGTTTGTTTTTTGTTTGCACTCCACAATTGAATGAAAGGCCGAGAAATGGAACGTTTCCCTAAAGCAACGAGAGACCAGATCAAGAAAAACATGGAAGAAGCTGCCGTAGAGAACGCACTTGTTGCCTTCGTTGACATTGATGGACAAATCCTCAAAGGCCGCCCTGTCGACATGAGCGATGGGAGAATCGAAAATCTTCCCTTATCAGGCCCGAGCTTCACAGGAGGATCGGTTCCTGGAGCAGGGCAAGGCCCGGAGCACCCCGAAATGGTTGCTCACATCATTCCGAATTCTTACACACCTCCTTTGCCGTGGCTGCCAGATTGCGTATTTTTCATGTCGAACTTGTTTGTGAATGGAAAGCCTCACCCGTACGATCCCCGAGGTAACCTTGAGCGCGTATTGGAACATGCAAAAACAGATGGCTACGTATTCAACCTCGGAGTTGAGCCGGAGCATTACATCGTTACAAGAGACAATGAAAAAAAGATTCAGCCTTGGAATCCTCGGGGACTGGATGGCGCATCAATGCCTGGCTACAACCTAAATGCTATTGTTCCCATGCTTCCCTATCTGCTGACGATGAAGAAGAACATCAAGCAATTAGGGTGGGGACCGTATCAAGTTGACCACGAAGACGGCACATCTCAATGTGAAATCAACTGGAAGTATGCCCATGCAATTACCACGTGCGATCGCCTCATGTACTTCCGTTACATGGCTCGGCATGTGTGCTATCAAATGCTTGGAGATGGCGTCAGTGTTACGTTTCAAGCAAAGCCGTTTCCGAACCTTTGTGGAAGCGGTCTGCATATTCACTATCACGTAGCCGATCCTTCGGGGAAAAATCTGTTCTTGAATGAAGACGATTCCCAAGGCCTTGGTCTGTCAGAGTTCGCCTATCACTTCCTTGCTGGTATCATCGAGCA
>MHHS01000013.1:0-15225 GCA_001817115.1 Candidatus Andersenbacteria bacterium RIFCSPHIGHO2_12_FULL_45_11b | reverse complement strand
TCTGTGCGCTGGCAAACCCAACGCATAACTGCTACGAGCGACTGCATCCCAAGGCGACGCCTGACTCAGGCAACCATTGGGTGCCGGTAAAGAAGCTCGTCAGCAACGATAACCGGACGGTGATGCTTCGTGTGCCTGAGGCAGGGCACGTTGAAGATCGCTCTCCATCTGCTGCCTGCAATATCTACTTATTGGTAGCTGCATATGTCGCTGCTGGACTTGACGGAGTCAGGAATAAGCTCAAAGCTCCGGTGCCGATATTTGAGAGCGCATTTACCACGATAAGAGAAGCAGAGACACTTCCCAAAACGCTTCCTCTAGCACTCGAGGCTTTGATGAACGATACTGTCGTGCAAGAAGCTCTCGGACCCATTGCAGAAGAATTTTTGAAGAGAAAGTCTGTAGAACATGAGAACTACAAATCAGAAGATGCTTTCAGCTTCTTCTGATCGCGACAGCCGCATGGAGAAAACTCCGTGCGGCTCTTTTATTACCTAAATACTTCAGAATGCTTTTGTATAAAGTACGAGCTGATACGAGATTTGGATAATTCTAGAAGTTTATATCCGCTCGTTGCATAAATCTTTTTCTGTTCTTCAGTCGGCTCTTCGTACGTTTCTCGAAGAGCAAGAAGCTCTTGCATAGCATACAGAATTTCGTCTTCAGAGGCATTTCTTGGCTCATACTCATTATACGGAAATAGTTCCTCGTGATGATCTTCTGAATAATAGTACATGTCCATCTGCTCTTTTGCGCTCATATACGCCTGTTCTCCTCTCTTCTTGATAAGAGTTGGTACTGCGATACATAATTTTTCCGGAGGAGTCTTACTGATGTGCCAATAGTTTACGTAGAGGTATGGTATTCCATAACAACCTGCAAGCCAATTGATTCCTGATCCAGATATAATCGCTACCTTTGCACGAGAAAAAAGATCAATATCATTACCAAATGTAGCAATACTGGACTGCGAATAATTCAACACACCAAGATCAAAGAATTCTTTTGGCATCTTTTCTCTTCCAACAAGAATAATGCGATATCCGGCATCCATAAGAAAACGTAGTGTTTGTATATATGTCTTCGGGTCCGTGGGCAGGGCGGTTGAATTCATCGCACTTATTTTTATGTGGACAAGACACAGGGGGCGAGGGTCGTCTCCTAGAAAAGTATCGAGTTCTTTGTTCCGAACAATTTCTTTTTGATACAGAGGAAATGGATTCGTCGTTTTATTTCTCCGCTCCCCCCATGCCGTGTTCAAAATATCTTGCTCTTCCTTTGATACGATATACAAGTAAGTCTGCCATGGCTTCGAGATGTTAAGTGGCTTGTCAGTCGGAATTTGCCAACGAAGACGACTGCTTGCGATATCGTGAGCAAGCGGAGGGTATGCAAGAACCATGGGAAGAATGAGGTCGTACAAAAGATTACTTGCTCTCGCAAACACAAATTTATGCCCATACTTTTTTATGCAGGCATCAGAGAATGTATTTTTTGGACGAATGAGAATATAACGAACCCCCTTTTCAAGTTCCTGAAGATATTCTTGATGAAAAAAGTTATCAAGTTCAGGAATAATATGACCCGTTCCATCTGCCATATTCCAAATAAATCGAATGCGTTGCGATGCGACTATGCGAGCAAATGGATATACGAGCCAGTACCCAAACAGCGCAATTCCTGGAGCAATGCGTGTTTCATATATGTATTGCCACGCAACAGTCGTCCTATTTACCCACCTATCTATGCCGACAAAATATTCCATGTGTGGTCTATGCAAAGTAAGCTTGCAGTTCCAGCGATATGCCCTGTTCTGTAATAATCTCCCGGTTCTACCGTAAATGAACCAGCATTTTTTACCCAATCCTCTACTTCATTACCCGACCTTGCAGATCGAAGCAGCGCATTATATACAAATTCCCCGTTATTAAATGGAACTCGGGGAATAATGCATTCTATTTTCCCTCTCCTCGGTACATTTTCCGTAAAATCTGGTGTTATCGTCCCTGTTCCTAGATCTACCACTACAACTCCGTGCACCGTAAGTACCGCAAAGCTTACTGCGAGATTAGTACAGTTGTAATATTCCTGGACTTCATAGGTAGCAATTATCTTCATATCTTGCCCACTAATAATCCGATTAGATCGATTTCCCCCCATATCTTCTACCCACGTTTGAGTAAGTCTAACCCTGCCTTCACCTTGCCTATCTTTTCTGGTCCGAAGATCCATCGTATCCGTGCTTCTTACAAGTTTTACGTATTGGGAGATAACTTCTCGCGAAGGGCCGTCTTGAACAATTTTTCCTTTATCCACGAGTAAGCATCGCTTGCATAGTTGTGCTAGAAATTCCAGTTGATGGCTTACGAATATGACCGTACGCCCTCCTTGTGCGACATTCTCCATTTTTCCTAAACACTTTTTCTGAAACGCTATATCTCCTACTGCGAGCACTTCATCAATGAGTAATATTTCTGGATCGAGGTGAGCTGCTACGGAAAATGCCAGACGCATATACATTCCAGATGAGTATCGTTTTATAGGTGTCTCTAAGAACTTTTCTACTTCCGCAAATGCAACAATTTCTTGAAACTTTTGATCAATTTCTTCTCGTCTCATACCAAGAACAGCTCCGCTTAAATAGATATTTTCTCTTCCAGAAAGTTCTGGATGAAACCCTGTCCCTACTTCCAGTAAGCTAGCCACGCGTCCGCGCATAATAATCTGTCCGCCCGTAGGGTCAGTAATACGACTTAATATTTTTAGAAGCGTACTTTTGCCTGCGCCATTTCTTCCGATAATTCCCAAGACCTCACCCCTTTGTACCGTGAAGTTCACATCAGACAGTGCCCAAAAGTCTTCTCGTGTTTGAGATGTTCCTCTGCCAATTAAACGCTGGGAGAGCGAACGTGCACTATGTACCAAAACGCCGCTAAACGTATGATACATCTCCCGCTTCTTTCCAAGAGAGTACTTCTTGGAAAGATGTTGCACTTCAATGATTGGATCAGTCGTACTCATATAATATCGGCAAAAGTTCGTTCAAGTCGTTGAAAGTACAACACACCTCCTATAAACAGAATAACCGATACGATTGCCGAAATAATAAGAGTTGGAAAATCAAACGGACTTCCGAGTAGTGCCGACCTAAATGCGTCAATTATTCCTGCCATAGGATTGAGTGCAAGAAGAGGGCGCCATGCTTCAGGCACGATACTTACAGGATAAATCACGGGGCTTACATACAACCAGAGTTGAATGACAAATGGTAATACATATCGAAAATCCCTATACGTAACCGTAAGAGCAGATAATATAAGTCCAATTCCAAGTGCGGCTATAACCATGAAAAATAAAAGTAATGGAATTGCCAATAGCTGCACAGTCAAAGGAATCTGGTAGTACAGCATCATGAGCACGTAGATGATAAACGCGATGCAGAAGTCTAGCAGTTCAACACCTGCTACGGACGATGGAATAATAAGACGAGGAAAATATACTTTTGTAATAAGTTTCTCATCTTCTACTACACTATTGCCCGCCATGCGGATAACATTCGAAAAGAATGTCCAGGGAAGAAGTCCTGCATATACGAAAATAGGGTACGGGAGTCCGTCCGAAGGTATCTTGGCCAGCGCTCCAAAAAAGATACTGAAGACAATCATATTCATAAATGGCTGGATAACAGCCCACGCAGCTCCGATTGCCGTTTGTTTATATCGCACCTTTACGTTTCTCCAAGCAAGAAAATACAGAAGGTCTCGATACGCATACAGCTCTCCAAAATTGAGTGCAGCTAATCCTTTCCTTGGTTTTATAATAAGGTCTGCCATATCACATAACTACCTGTAAGAGTTTCTTATGCCAACTTTGCACTACTGGACTCGTTGCAAGCGAAGACACGTGCAGCACGCCTGCAACATATTGCAGTAAAATAGTTATACGATACTTCATCGCCCACGATCGGACGTATCCGTCCGGAAAATACTGGTGAAATACTGGTGACTTCATCACCCCTATTGCTTCTTTAATAATTCCAAACATAAACAACGGGCTCTTTCGCACTACTTGCGAAACGCTTCCAGTATGAATCACCCACACTGAAACAACTTGAGCCATATAGACAGCCCCATACTTCAACGCAATTGCCTGGATAGAAAACGTATCCGTCCATGGGCCAAGCTGCGTTTGGAATCCTCCAACTTCCCGCAGCACATTGGCGTTATATATCGTCCCCGCAGATAGCGAATGATTTGGCGCCTCGTCTCTCATATATTGCAGATATTCTTCCGACGAAATATATTGTGAGTTTGCATACTGCGACGCTTTACCAATGTATAAATCAGCGCCTGTATCACTCTGCGCTTTCATTTGCCCGAACAAGATACCAGCTTGGGGATATTTTTCTGCAAGCTCCATCGCCGTTTCAAAAAACCCCGGCACGATAAAATCATCAGCAGCAGTTAAAAAAAGATAGTCGCTTGCACAGGTCTCCACAGCGCGTTGCATAATAGCAAGCACCCCTTCGTTCTTTGCACTATACTCAATACGAATCCACGGGTACTTTGCAGCATATTGCTGTAATACTTCTTTGCTATTATCTGTAGACGCATCGTCAATAACCACAAATTCGTCTGGCAAACGCGATTGGGAGACAACAGCTTCAATGGCACGACCCACATATGCGGCATGATTATAGTTCGGCATCCATACGGACAGGGTTTGTTTCATAGCTTGTATTAGAGCATAGAATGCATATAGATTGAAAGTATGGGGTTAGCACTGCCAGCACTTCGTCTTATAGCTCGAGAACACCGTAAAAAGCCCCTCAAGGGGCCAATTCTTACTATTGGCAGGCAGTGCGTATACGCAACCGTTTCCGATATCCAAACCATGCTGGTAGAAGAAGGCTTGCAGTCACAAGTAATTCCAAATAATTTTGACATCGCCACAAATATCCCGGCCTGGAAAGACAGTCCACTAAAGAAATACACGTCCGATCGCGTATTTTTTCAATTGCTCACTGGCCACCCCTCTGTAGCATTAGACATATCTAACTACGAAGGGGCTGAATACGTATGGGATTTAAATAATCCAATTCCAGACTATCTAAAACATGTATTCGGTACTGTGATTGATTCCGGCAGTCTCGAGCATGTATTCAACGTCAGCGAAGCTCTTATGAACATGAACCGCCTCACCGCACCAGATGGCAGAATTATTCATTTCACGCCTGCAAACAATTATCTCGAGCACGGGTTCTACCAATTTAGCCCTACACTTTTTACGGATTACTATGGCGTCAATAATTTTAAAAAAATAGCTTGCACATTAATGGAGCAGCCATTATTAGACGGCAATAAAAACTGGAGCATGTGGCAATGGAATTTTAATCGGCCATATACAAATATCATTTCAAAAAGAATGGTTGTCATCTTCGTATCTGCTCAAAAACAGGAAACTTCGACAGAAGAAATAATACCGCAACAAGGGCAATATTCGCATCATGGTGAAGGCGGCCGTACTGGAGAATTCATCATGCCGAAGTGGCAAATGAATATTATAGAGAGTACTTCTCCGTGGATCATCTCCCTCGCTAAGCGAATCTTGGGCAAAGACTTAAAAATAAAACCGTGGGGATTAAGACACACGGGGAAGTTGTAAAGCCTCGATCCCTTCTCCCGTTCTACTTGCCCGCCTACAAGCTATCAGCTAGAAGCTAATGACGACCCGCGCGGCATTGCCACTCCGAAGGGCATTTACGGCATCGTTGATGTCATCGAGCTGGAAACGGTGCGTGACGAGCTTTTCTACTGGCAGGGTGCCTTGCAGATACTGCTTGGCATAGTAAGGTATGTCTTTATCTGGGTTCGTTCCTCCACCCCATGAACCAACAATCTTTTTGCCAAGGATAAATTCGAATGGGTTGAGGGAGATTTTACTGCCCTCTTTCGGATGGCCTGCTATACCAAGCGTTCCGGTATTGGAAAGCGATGCAAATGCCTGCTCCATGACGGATGTAATGCCGGCAGCCTCAACGGCGCAATCAACGCCGTCTTTATATTTCTTTCGAATTACGGCAACAGGGTCTTTTTGTGATGCATTTACAATCATTGTTGCGCCAAGCTTTTTTGCTAGCTTTAGTTTCTCTGGCGCTATATCTACTGCAATAATTTCTTTTGCACCCATGAGCACTGCTCCCATAATTGCACTTGTGCCAACTCCACCGACGCCAAAAATAGCGATCGTCGAACCTTTTGGAATATTGAGAGTATTTCGCACGACGCCTGCGCCAGTCGGCACGGCGCAGCCTAGTAAGGCCGCAACGTCATGCGGAATTTTTTTGGAAATTTTCGTGATTCTGTTTTCGGATGCGATTATCTCTTCTGCAAATACTGCAGCAGACCCGCTGTTTACCTTTTTCTTACCCCAGGAATAGGTAGCGCCGGGAGCATTAATTCCAGAGCCTTTAATCCACGAAATAACAACGTAATCGCCTTTTTTTACTTTCTTCACGTCAGGCCCTGTCTCTTTCACGATTCCAGACCCTTCATGCCCCAGTAAATGCGGCAAATACTTATCTTCCCCGCGATTGCCGTCTATTTCATGCAACTGGCTTCCGCATAGGCCCGCTGAAAGCATGCGGACGCGAACTTGACCCGATACCAATGTATCCGGTATGGCAACGTCTGCCACAACGAGCGGCTTTTTTAGTTGTTCCAATATCGCCGCCTTCATACGCTATTACGGGATAAACCAAAAGTAATCGCCTGTGTACCCAATTTCTTTAAATAACTGCTCCCATTTTGGCACGCTCATGTACGTAAGCGCTGTTAAGTTCCATTTATCCATTCGCTCTTTTTCTTCTTCGGTGTGGTACGCATCTACCGTAATAAACGATTTGCCTCGGGACACTCGTTCAATTTCTCGTAAAGCTTGCTTGCATTCCTCTAGAGGCAAATTATGAACGGTGTTTATAGAAATAACAACATCGTACGACTTATCTTCAAACGGAAGCGTTGTTGCATTTGCAACAGATACTAATCCTTTCACATCGTCCATTGCATGCTCAATTGCATATTCAGAAATATCTACGCCTCGTACCGTAATTCCTGGAATTAATTCTCGTAAGTCATGCAACATGAATCCTTTACCGCATCCTACGTCAAGAACTGAACTGTCTTTTGTAAGCCCAAAGTGTTTCTGAAAATCAGGAATAACAGGTTGCCAGAAACGAGGCTGATAGCTAAATCCTCCGTATCCGTGCTTTCGATCCCCATCGAAGTAATCAAATCCAAACTGTCG
The DNA here is from genome assembly GCA_001817115.1 of Candidatus Andersenbacteria bacterium RIFCSPHIGHO2_12_FULL_45_11b. Lineage (GTDB taxonomy): Bacteria > Patescibacteriota > Andersenbacteria > UBA10190 > UBA10190 > HO2-45-11b. Next base: position 7,920 of record MHHS01000013.1, on the reverse strand, counting down.
ACCGACTGCTCGATCCTCTTCCGTCTTCCCAGCTGCGCGCTCATCTAAGTTACGCTTTGTCTTGGGGTAGTTTGCGAGTAAATCTATTTCAGCCATAGCGGTTATAATAAATATATTAATTAAAGGTTTGTTCAAACGAAGGATACTGCGCTCGAAGCTGCTCAAATGCTTGCTCAACAGTGAACTGCTTTCTGTTCACGAGCGGCATTTTTGTGCTTCCTAGAGTGTTAAATACTGGACGTCGTTCCAGCCAATGAAACTCTGATTGCACAGAAGGTATGAGCAACGCAGGCGCAATATGGAAATAGTGTGCTAACTTCTCCGAAAAATCAAACACCGTTCCGCTTGTAGTGCCGGGAAGATGCCAAATGCCAGACTCTTCTTGAGAGGTGAGCTCAGTTACAGTCTCTATGACGTCTCCTACATACACAGGTGCGATCGTAATATCCGTAACGGACTTTACCACCCCGCCCCCCTCCCACGCATCAAGCCAAGACGTAAATAGACTTTTATCCCCCCGCGTCATTCCGTAGACTTTCGTAAGACGTACGATAACAAACTGTTTGAATTGTTCTTGGATCGCTTGCTCTACGAGAAGCTTCTGCTTGCCATATTCGGTAATAGGTTTTGGGGTATCTTCTTCAGTGTAATCTGACTTCGTTCCTGGAAAAACCATATTCCCAGAAAAGTATACTGGCTTCCCACCCTTTTTCTGCATATTCAAAAGCACCTCCAGCAGTCCATGAACATTAATCTGGGCGGTTTTCTCGGGGTTGCGCTTGCATTCGTCAATAACCCCAACACCCGCGCAGCAATACACGTTTCCAATTGCAGGAGTTGCTTCTAAAAAACTTTTATCAGGATTGCATAAATCCAGATACGCAAGCGATGCGTGTTGGATCGATGCATCGTGTGTAGTCCCTATAACATTTCTTCCTTTGTTTTTTAAATAGTGATACAGGTGACTACCAATAAATCCATTGGCGCCGATAATGACATCAGGGGGCTGATCCATAATGTCTTCTATTTTACGCCAATACCAACTGCAAATAAATAGTGAGCCATTGGGCCATAACCAGTATGGACAACCTCGTCATTCATAGAAAACATAAATACGGTAGAGAAATATTTTTCAAAAAGCTTCTTCAGTTCGTCTTGGCTCTTACAGTTAATATGTCCAAGCTTACTCTGCTCTGAGGCGTATGTTTGAGAAGTGATATTCGGTGTGCCCGCAATGCAAACGCCTCCAGGCGTCAAACTTGTTACCATATTCTTCATGAATTTTTTCTCTTGAGCAGGAGGAATATGTTCAAGTACATCTAATGAATAGATAGCGTCATACACTTCTGGAAGACCCTTTTTTAGGATGTCGTGTATGTAGAACGACATATTAGGTACAGCGTCATTGATCGTACTGGCATTTTCTATAAAAACAGGATCAAAATCATATCCATCTAAGTGATAAACGTTTGTTGCAATAAGACGACTACCAAACGCATCTCCGCATCCCACTTCAGCTACATTCTTTTTCCCTGCAAGCATCTTTGCTGCGAACTTATATCGAGATAAGGTAAATAATAAATGTTTCGGATCATGGTGCCATAGATACGATGTAGAAAGCCCCATTTGCGCTACTCCTTTTTCATTTGCCGTTTCTATCTGAACATTGTATTGCGTTTCCCGAGTTCTTTTCTGTGGTTTTTTAGTCATCTTTGTAGAATATAGCGCTCTTTCGCTATCGGCAATAGCCAAGCAAACTCTTTCATAATAGACGAGGAAACATCAGAGCAACGCAAGAATTTCTGGCCTGGGGCAGCAAAAGAAAAATGATTCGATTCACCCAGCTCTTTAACAAGCGCTTGAGGACGTTGATTGGAGTTATGAAAAATAACATATGGCGTCCTACTGAAAATCGCCATGCTCGCAGGACCGCTCGACATGCCGATAAACCCACTCGCTTCCGCAATGAGACTTAATTCTTGAGAGAGCGTAAGATTGAATGACTTAGTTACGAGCACATTCGAAATTTTCGTAATACGAGAATCGATTGACTCATTACCAATGAGGATAAAAACAACATTTCCATATTGCTGCGCGCCTACCAGGAAAGAAAACCATTCGTCCATATTTGCGTTGTTATCCCCCAATGCCGATGGGTTATTTTTCAAATGTACGGCAATAGGAAGCTTACCCGAAGTATGTTCCCGCAAGAATTGAGACGCCCAAGTAATAAGCGTTGGGGAGATTTGAACAAGAGGAATATGTCCCTGTTCTAGAAAAGTCATCTGTAAACGTAAAGTCGAATTGTATCCGTAAAGCTGGGATTCCTCCTTGTGATTTGTGGGTTTTGGCCAATAAATAGGTTTCTCACCACGTTTCTTTGCATACTTATAGAGAGCGTCCATGCTATCCGCCCGCAAAAACTCGTCAATACCTTGCACGTCCTTCAACACAGAGAATAGAGGAACTTTCTCTAGGTCATGAGGAGCAAGCACATGTACGCCATCTAGTGCTTTGGTGTCAGCTAAAAAACAAATTGTAGATTTCTTTGCCTTATGTAATTGCGCCATCACCTTTAATTCGGCGAGAAACAAAAGGAGTCCGCCTAACGTTAACGACGTATGGCGCATGTCCCATACGCCGACAATACTATTGTTCATGTTGACTCACGTAATGGATCGATAATCATATGGCGCAAAAACTCTTTCCTATCCAGCAAAGGTCCTTGATCTTCTAGCGGACGACCGAATGTAAGCATCGGCAAAATACGCTGATCAGGATTAATTGCGACATCTATAACCATAGGGCCCTTTGTATTGAGAATCCGATGAATTTGTCCGTTAATGTCAGTATGGGAAATTATGCCAGCAGATGGTAACTCATATGCCTTTGCAATCGTTATAAAATTAGGAAAGAAAAGCCCAGAAGCCCGATCCAGCGCTTCATATCTCCCTTCAAGCCATGTTTCAATCGTTTGCTTTTGGATACCGTGCCCTTGGTTGTTAAATATAAAAAGCTTAATAGGGAGATTATATCGCGCTACCGTTGCGAGTTCTTCAATGCACATCTGAAGACCGCCATCACCAATAATCGCGATAACATCTTTTGTGGGGTCTGCAAAGGCCGCCCCTATGGCGCCCGCTAATGAATACCCCATAGGAGAATGGTTCCAAGCAGAAAATAATCGCTGCCCTTCTTTCACTTTGAACCCTTGCATCGTCCAGGTAAGATTCCCACCTGCGTCAGTGAGCACTATATCCCCTTCTTTCGCTTCAGCGGAAAGCGCATCAATAAATACATTTGCATCTACCGCTTTTTTCGTTTCGTAATCCCCAGGAACACACATTGGAAATGCAGTTTTTATTCCCTGAACATACTTTGCCCACTCAGGTCTGGCCAATACCGCATATGTTGCAAGAAGCGTTTCCAGTTGAGGTAAGAATTCCTGAAGTGAACTTTGAATAGGAAGATCGATTGTCATTCCTGTTCCCGTAAACTTACCCAACTCTTCTGGGTCGATGTCTATCATTACCTTTCTTGCCTCACGACCAAAGTACTCCGCTTTTCCTCCTACGATCATTTGAGAAAACCGAGTTCCTATTCCTACGATAAGATCGGCATTTTGAACGATAAAATTTCCGGATCGAGGCCCGCATACGCCAACACCGCCCGCATTTAATGGATGTGTATGAGGCCAAATATCCATAGCTCCCCACGTCAGAAGAAATGGTATCTGTAATATATCCGCTATTCGCCTTGCATCTGCTTCCGTGTGAGATATATGAACTCCAGCACCGTATACAAAAACTGGGCGCTTTGCAGATGTGATCATTTCCAGTAATCCTTGTATTTCATGGGTTTTGTCTATCCTTGTAACAGCATTATGAAGCATCTCTTCGAAGTAGCTTGGTAACATATCGGGTTCGATTTCCTCTCGTTGTAAGTCGTCAGGAATATCTACTAAAACCGGTCCGGGACGTCCTTCCTTTGCAATATGTACTGCTTTTTCAAGTTCGTATCGAATTCTACTGGGATCCTGTATTTGCACTGCATACTTTGTAACGCTTTTGTAGATGCTTTGCATGTCTGTTTCTTGAAATCCCATTTGTCGCATCGTTGCAGTTGGCTTAAGGCGAAACCGTGCAACCTGACCTGTTAAGAAAAGTGTTGGAATGGAATCAAAGTATGAGCAGCATACGCCTGTAAGTAAGTTCGTTCCGCCAGGTCCGCTTGTTGTTATCCCAACACCGAGATTTCCTGTAATACGAGAGTATGCGTCAGCAGACATTGCTTCCTGCTCTTCGTGCTGTGGACATACGTAGTCTATCTTGGGGTTTCTCGCTATAGAATCAATCATATGCACAGCAGCACCTCCAGATAGCACAAAAGCATGGCGAATTCCCTGTTCAACAAGAAATTGTGCTATATAGTCAGATAGTTTCATAGATTGAGCCATCAGTAATAATAGCTTTCATTTTATCACACCCCTCTTGAATTGTTTCTAGTGTTCGAGCATAGCAAAGTCGGACGTACCCTTCACCGTTCTTTCCAAAGTTTGTTCCAGGAAGCAATGATACGTTTGCTTGTTCGAGCATGAGTGTTGCGAACCGTTGACTCGTTAGGCCTGTTTTCATAATATTCGCAAACGCATAGATAGCACCGGCAGGCACAAGACAAGAAACACCGGGAAGCGTATTGAGATTCTTCACCAAAAGATCTCGAGATTCCTTAAGCATATCCCAATAGTGCTCAAAATATTCCGGATGTTCATTTAATGCTGCAATACCTCCATACTGCACAAACGGAGGCACGCAAGAATAGATCGTTTCAAAAAGAAGTGTCATTTTTTGAATAACATCGACGGGACCTATGGCGTATCCAAGACGCCACCCAGACATTGCGTATGCTTTTGAAAAGCTATGTAAAATAATTGTTCTTTCTTTGCATTCATCAAACACCGCAGGTGAATAGTGTGCCCCATCATAAATAGTTTTGGAATACACTTCATCGCTCAGAAGATATACATCATTTTTCTTCGCAATGTCATACACATCTCGAACTTCATTCTCTGTTGCCACAAATCCCGTCGGGTTATTAGGAGAATTCAAAATAACAAGACGAGTACGAGGCGAGATACGAGATTCGATTTCCTTGGGATCGATATACATACGCTCTTTTCCTTCGTACTGCTTGTACGGAACTCCTGTAATTCCTGTGTAATTCAACACTGCTCCATAAGTAGGAAACCCAGGATCAGGCAATATGACTTCCTCTTTTGCATTTGCAACGCATCGCACCACTGCATCAATAATGCCATTTGCAGGCATGATCATTACCTGGTCAATAGACGGACGAAACCCATAAGTTTTCTCGGTGAGTTCGCAAATAGCTTCTCGAAGTTCCGGAATTCCTTGAGATTGAACATAATGAGTCTTTTGTTCATCAAGAGCTTTTTTTGTGGCTTCAATAACATGAGGAGGTACGCCCAGTGCAGAATCTCCAATTTCAAACCTCGTAATCTTTTTTCCTTGAGCTTCTAGCTCCTTTACTCGCGTAAGAAGTTGAAACATTGGTTGACCCAGAAGTCCGCCAGCCGCATCTGAAAAATGTTTCATGAATTAAGGTTTTACAAAATAGTGACGACTTTGTCCACCGTCTACTGGAATAATAGCCCCTTGACAGAACTTTGCTAGATCAGATGCAAGAAAAGCAACCATCGAACCAATATCGTCGATCTCTCCGAACGTTCCTGACGGGCATCTGTCTTGTAGATATTTTTCTACATGCTCTGGTTTTTCAACAAGCGCTTTGTCCCAATATCCGCCTTCTGTAAAAATAGCTCCGGGAAGAACACACGAGAGAACGATACCTTCTTTTGCGAGAACTCTTCCTAGTGAATGAGAATATGCGATAAGGGCAGCTTTCATGGAGCAGTACGGTATTGGCCCGTTATTTTCCATGCCTGCAGTAGAAGAAATATTTATAATCCTTCCCCACCCCCTTGCGCGCATATATGGTAATACGGCATTTGTTGATTCGATTGCTACTTCTAGATTCATGCGATACACGCGATACCAATCATCAAGGCAGCAAAATGGATCAGTAATTTCAAGCGTGCTTCCTAGGTTATTTACAAGAATATCAATGTTCCCAAATTCTTGAGACATGTTTTTAATAATATTCGTGGGCGCATCTTTTTCTGTTAAGTCAGCAGCAAAAGCATAATGTCCTTTTTCCGTTCCCCCCATAGTCTGCATTAATTCTTGCAGGTGTATCTCGTTTCTCGAAATAACTGCGACTTTCGCTCCTTCCGAAGCAAGTGCTTTTGCTATTCCGTATCCAATACCCTTTCCCGTTCCAGTTACAAGCGCTCGTTTTCCCGCAATTCCAAAATCCATATCAATGCAGTTGAAGCGGTAAAAGTACCCTTCGAGGGTTAAGGGCATGGACTCGACGTAATATAGGACGAACACTATCAAGGGCAGTTACTAAAATAGCAGAGTTTCTATAATTGATATCAGTATCAGGGAGACGAATAATTGACAAAAGATGAGGAAAGTTCTTTCCATGTCTTCCTGGGTTGTCATCAAGAATGCCTTCCAAGAATCCAAGGTCGCTGTCCATATGGTAAGCCAAAATAGGAAGCATCTGTGCTCCGCCATATCCCCAAATAGGTTCCTCGATATGAGCAAGAGTATCTGTAAGAGTTGCAAGTTGGTTTTTAAAGAGCGAGAATGCACGAAGCGCAGTTTCAGGAGTATTTTTCTTTTCCGCAACGATAGCTACTGAAGGACGCTGCTTTGTAAACGCCATCAACATTGTTCCACTCCAGAAGGAAAAATTGAATGTATGGGTAAGGTAGGTACAACCAAGTTCCTGAATGAGACGCTTAAACGACGCTACGCTGTAATAATTAATATGCTGATGAAACACCTGATCGAATCGGAGCGCCGATATCATAGAATCCGTACCCGGAACTTCAATAATAATAAGGGCATTGTCCGCAGCAACATCTACGATGCGAGCAAGTTCTGCCCCTGCCTCATTTACATGCTCAAACGTATGCGCAGAAACTATGAAATCTGGTTTTTCAGGAAGTTCGGTGCCCCAATTAACCTGTTCTACATACTTTCCGATGACACGGATACCTTCAGGAGAGACATGGTTTTTCCCAATCCATATAGGGTCAACTCCGACTGCCTGATCCGCTCGACTACGAAGCTTGCGCAAGAGATACAGGTCGCTGCATCCCACATCAACCAAAAGCCTGAAATGCTGCTGACCAGCTACGCGATTTACAAATTCTGTAAAAAAATCATTACCGCCAGACGCAATAGGGCTTACTCCTCCTCGATGGGTATATGTGTCTTCATATAAATATTCAGGATCGATAATATATTTCAGCTGGCCATGCCCGCACTCCAAGCACAGCATCCATGTTTGGTCTACCTTTGGGAAACGGTCATCTCGCTCATGCCCTTCTACGTAAATTCCCGTAAGAGGAAGTTGCGGTAGGTCTAAAACAGGAGCCAATGAAATACTTCTACAAATCGTACAACGCTGTTTATGCGTTACCGATACTGTTCGAATGTTTTCTGGAATCATAAGATAAAGCGAATAGAAGTTAAGCAACGTGAATATATTCAAGCGGCTGGGCTTGAATTTCATTCCAATACCGCTCAACCCAATCAACGGTTGATTTGAGCCCCTGATCCATCGTGATAACGGGATACCATCCGAATTCCGTTCGTGCTTTCGTGGAATCAATCACATATGCCTTATCTTGTCCCAAGCGCTCTTCTACAATACTTACCGCATCATCAAAATTTGTTCCCATATAGTTGCAGATGGTTTGCACGACGTCACGTACCGCAATACCGCGATCAGGAGACAAATGATAAATCTCGCCTGGACGACCTA
>MHHS01000012.1 GCA_001817115.1 Candidatus Andersenbacteria bacterium RIFCSPHIGHO2_12_FULL_45_11b | reverse complement strand
GAACGCTTTTCAGAAGACGCTTTGCGTCTAATGCGGGCAATACGCTTCTCTGCGCAATTAGGATTCACTATCGAAGAATATACGCTCAAGGCAATTACAGAATATGCTCCAGCAATTGAAGCGGTATCTCACGAACGAGTTCGTGATGAATTTATTAAAATTGTAATGAGCCGGCATCCGGAACCTGCGATGAATCTGCTCCAAAAAACAGGGTTGTTAGCGGTGCTTTTTCCGGAAATTGAGGAGGGCGTTGGCATCACCCAGAACAAGCATCATGTGTACACCGTATTTGAACACTGCGTAAAATCTTTGCAATTTGCCGCAGAATTTGAGTACGCATTTCATATCCGAATTGCCGCTTTATTGCACGACGTGGGTAAACCAAGAACGCGCAGATTCGCAAATGGCGACAATACGTTTTACGGACACGAAATCGTGGGCGCTCGCATGGCAGAGGTTTTCATGAAACGCTTGAAGTTTCCTTCAGATCTTACGAAGCAGGTAACCCACTTAGTTCGCCATCACATGTTCTATTACGATGTGGGCAAAGTAACTCCCGCAGGGGCACGCAGACTGCTTCGCAGAGTAGGAAAAGATAACTTCGACGACTTAATTAAGCTTCGTATCGCGGAGCGCAAAGGTTCCGGAGTGCCAAAAGCAGAACCGTATCGCCTGCGCCATCTCCAGTTCATGGTAGAGCAAGCCTCAAAAGAACCTATTTCCGTAGGGCAACTAGCTGTTACAGGCAATGATTTAATTCATGAGCTAGGCCTTCGCCCGGGCCCGATGATCGGCGGTATTTTACATGCATTGCTGGCGCAAGTATTAGAAGATCCGAAAAAGAACGATAAAAACCACTTACTCGAACAAGCGCGAAACTTACAAGAAAAGACCCCTGAAGAATTAAAGCAATTAGGCGAATCTGCAATTGAAAAGGAAGAGAAAAAGCAGGAAGAGGAGATCAAGAGGAAATATCACGTGTAGGGTTCGTAATCCCCTTCTCCCTGGATAGGGAGAAGGGGGGAAGAGGGTTTCGTCGTGCGATATTATTTAACCCTCTCTTCCGTTCTCTCCCTATGCAGGGAGAGAAGAACGACAACATATGCTACAATACCTTTATGAGTTTTCTATTTTTCTTTCTCGGATTCATTATGATGGCAGCTGGATTTACTATGGTTTGGAAAACGGCATGGTGGGATGAAAACTGGGGAGATGTGGGTGCTATGTTCGGATTGCGCGGATCCAGTCTTGAGCATTGGAAAATCGGTGGTGTTATCTTGCTCTTCCTCGGTTTTCTGATTGCATTCGGCATTTTTGAGGCATTCTTCAACCTCACCATCGGACAATTCTTGCCAAATAATCAAAGATAACTTGCAAAGCGCCCATTAAACCGCTTTAATGGAGTGCAGAGATAAAAGGGCCCCTAGCTCATTTGGTAGAGCGCCTCGCTTGCACCGAGGAGGTGATCGGTTCGAATCCGATGGGGTCCACACAAGCCACCACTTTTTTGACTTCCCATTGTCACCGGGATACGCTCAATACAGATTATCCTTCATAATCCTAAGCGAAAGGAGGTGTCGAACATATGGCAACGTACAATTCTTTCTTATCAGTCTGGACTACCGCCGTTACAAATTCCTTAATCGACCTCTGGATACAATTCATTAGCTTTGTACCAAACGTCGTCGCCGCTGTTGTAGTATTTGTTGTGGGCTGGGCAGTTGCAGTAGCAATAGGACGATTGGTTGAGAAGTTGCTTGTATTAGTTCGCATTAACGCCGCCTTTGAATCATTGCGCGGATTAAAGCGAGCAGTAGAACAAGCAGGATTAACGCTCAATGTGGCGCACTTTGTGGGAGAAATCTTCAAATGGTTCCTCATTATCGTAGCGCTGCTTGCAGCAACAGATATTCTTGGATTGCAACAAGTATCGCAATTCTTAACATCTGTGCTGTACTACATTCCAAATGTAGTTATTGCAGCCCTTATCCTTGTAATCTCTGTAGTACTTGCGAATTTCGTATATCGCACCGTACTGGCTTCTGTTGAAGCAGCAGGATTCACAAGCGGAGGAGCAATTGCAGCAGTAAGCAAGTGGTCAATACTCGTATTCGCTATCTTCGCAGCATTGTTGCAATTAAACGTAGCAAGCCAATTGATCCAAACATTCTTAACTGCATTCTTCGCAATGGTAGCCATTGCCGGAGGTCTTGCATTCGGGTTGGGAGGAAAAGATTTGGCAGCAAAGTGGCTGGCAAAAGCAGAACACGATATTGCAGGCAGAAAGAGATAAAAGTTAGATATTTAGACATGAGAGCACCCCACTTCGCCCTTACGGGCTACGCGAGGCGTCGCAAAAGCAACTTGTCTACATAGACGCAACAGACGGCACTACAAGGTGGGCCGTCTTTTGCTGTAGAAAGGGCTTGACAAGCCTTTTTATCCACATATAATGGATAAATCATCTATGAACCCGCTCCGGCCGGCTCCTCTGGACAAAAATCAACTTAGAGAATGAGGAATTCTAATTACGTATTTTTTGTCTGTGGGTTGATTGCATTTTTTTCTGAAATTCCAGATCATTCACAATTCAAATTAGTATCATTGCATAAGTAACCAATAATACGAACGATCACATAGAGCGAAAGTAATCATGTATTACTAGCTCTAGCAATGCGAATCCAAACTGTGACAAGAAGTGAGATATATCATGTGTCATACACCGTTAAGAGTATATGGTGGATGCCTTGGCAATAAACAACGATGAAGGACGTGACCGGCTGCGATAAGCTACGGGGAGGTGCTGAGTAACCGTTAATCCGTAGATTTCCGAATGGGGAAACCCCCTTACCGTAATTGGTGAGGACTACCTTGCTGCAAGGCAGGGATAGGGACAACCTTGCGAATTGAAACATCTTAGTAGCAAGAGGAAAAGAAACGAAAGGCGAGCTTTTAGAGTATTAGCTGATAGCTGTTAGGAGTTATCGTTTTCGATGGCTTCTATAAGCTAAAAGCTATAACCTAAGAAGCTTGTTACATTCTCTTAGTAGTGGCGAGCGAAAAGGGAACAGCCCAAACCGCGCGTATGTAATAACCCATAAAGGTGTTGTACGTGCGGGGTTGTAGGTTTATGCGACTGTAATTTATGAAAGCAAGATATGATTTGTGTATTTGTCTAGGAGAACGCGGCTGGAATGCCCGACCATAGAGGGTGAGAGTCCCGTAACTAAAAGATATACGCAACGTATCAGCATAGACCTGAGTAGAGCGGGACACGACAAGCCCGTTTGAATCTGGGAGGACTAAACTCCTAAGGCTAAATATGTTTATTGACCGATAGTGAACTAGTACCGTGAGGGAAAGGTGAAAAGAACCCCGTTCAGGGGAGTGAAATAGACCTGAAACCATATACTTACATAGAGTAGGAGCCCCGTATTTATACGTGGGTGACTGCGTGCTTTTTGCAGAACGAACCATCGAGTTCGCTGTATGCCGTTTGCTTAAGTCTCAAACCGAGACGGAGGCGTAGCGAAAGCGAGTATTAATAGTGCGTTTATAATGGCATGCACGAGACCCGAAACCGGGTGATCTATCCATGAGCAGGGTGAAGTTTTGCGAAAGCAAAATGGAGGCCCGAACCCGTTGGCTGTTCAATACCATGGGATGACTTGTGGATAGCGGAGAAATTCCAATCGAACCCGGAAATAGCTGGTTCTCGTCGAAATAGCTTTAGGGCTAGCCTCGTGAGGTAGCTAAGAGAGGTAGAGCACTGCAAGGGATCTGGGGGCTTCTAGTTCTCGACCCTAGCAAACTCCGAATACTTTTAGTGTGAATCACGGGAGTCAGAACGCGGGGGCTAAGCTCCGCGCTCAAAAGGGAAACAGCCCAGATCATAGCTTAAGGTCCCTAAATACTGTCTAAGTGGTTAAGGCGGTGGAGTTGCACAGACAGCGAGGCAGTTGGCTTAGAAGCAGCCACCTGTTAAAGATAGCGTAACAGCTCACTCGTTAAGCGACTCTGCGCCGAAAATTCAACGGGGCTCAAGACAGTTACCGAAAGCATGAACTTTTCCGCCTCTGGCGGAGGAGTGGTAGACGAGCGTTTCATTTGCGTCGAAGGCGTACCGTGAGGTCCGCTGGAGCGAATGGAAGTGAGGATGATGGTATAAGTAACAAGACACAAGGTGAGAACCCTTGTCACCGTAAACCTAAGGTTTCCTGGGCAATGTCGATCATCCCAGGGTTAGTCGTACCTAAGCTCAGGCCGAAAGGCGTAGGCGATGGACAACAGGTTAATATTCCTGTACCGACTATAGAGTTTGTAAGACGTGACGAATCGTCACACCTCATCAGGACATATGACTTATCCTGTGGGGCACACTAGTTGGGTCAGCAAGGTAAATCCGGCTGGCCATCCGCTTCGGCGGAAAACAGCGAAGTGCTTCAGGAGAGCGCGAGCTTCGGCTCAAACCTCTATAAGGAAAGACGGTTCCCGGAAAAGCGTCGTACAATTTCCTCTATGGCCGACCGTACCGCAAACCAACACAGGTAGGTGGATGTAAGAGCATTAAGGTGATCGGGAGTACCCTCGTTAAGGAACTCGGCAAAATAGCAGCCGTACGTTCGCAATAAGGCTTACCTGTACCGCAGCGCAAGCTGTAGGTGCAGGTCGCAGCGCAAGATCCCTGGCGACTGTTTAACAAAAACACAGGTTCCTGCTAACTCGTAAGAGGATGTATAGGAGCTGACTCCTGGCCAGTGTCGGAACGTTAAAATCGCTCGTTAACGCGAGTGATCCAAGCGCCGATGAACGCCGGCCGTAACTATGAACCAAACTGTAGTTATAAAATTTGGCTAAATGCTGGAATATCTGAGTATCTCGAGATACTAATCTGTCATTCCGGACTTGCTCCGGAATCCAGGTAGTGAAAATTCTTGAGTGCAGACAATCAGCAGGAAAGATCCCGCTTCGGCGGGAAATCCTCAGAGACTACACGCCAAACCCTGAACCCAGCGTGGTTTACGGGATGATATAGTCCGATCCTTATGGCGACATAAGGAGCATGGCAGAAATGTTCATGCCATCTGCAATATATGCAGAGAGTAACAACAATGAACGGTCCTAAGGTAGAAGGAATTTCTCTACTATTCGCGAAAGAATTGAAGAGTTGCTGCCTTAATAAAACTAGGCCAAATGCTGGAAACCCTGAGTATTCAGCTGTACTCAAATATGGTAAAATGAACCTATGTTGAGTGACAATCAGTCTGATGCAGACAATCAGCAGGAAAGGCCGAGTATTGAGAATATCCCAGAAGATACCGGTTGGTATCTTTCAGGATTTACTGATGGAGAAGGAAGCTTTAACGTTTCCACGATCAATCGCAATAAAGATTTTAAAACAGGATGGAAAATAGCATTATCGTTCAATATCTCTCAACGAGACACGACAGTGCTCAACTTGTTTCAAAAAACTTTACAGTGCGGAACATTTCGGAAACGCAAAGACGGAGTAACGTACTATGAAGTTCGTCGTATAGATGATCTCCAAAACACTGTTATTCCATTCTTTGAACGCTTTATCCTAAAATCAGTATCGAAACGAAAACAATTCGAGATATTTCGTGAGATTTTGCAGATAGTTGCTCAAAAAGAGCATCTTACTACAAACGGTCTCAAGAAAATATTTTTGCTTCGCCAAACCATTGTGGTTGGGAGAAAACGAAAATATACGCTCGAACAAATTCTTTCAAGATCTCATATTCGGAATCCTCAGAGACTACACGCCTAGGCCCACTAAAAACAGGCAAGATATAGTCCGAACTACATGGCGACATGTAGAGCTTGCTAGAAATAGTAAGCCACGTAGAAGAATAACAATTACGTCGTAACATTTGAGCGAAATTCCTTGGCAGGTAAGTTCTGTCCCGCACGAATGGAGTCACGACTGGGGAACTGTCTCAACGAGGGACCCGGTGAAATTGCAATGTCGGTAAAGATGCCGCCACCCTGCGGCTAGACGAAAAGACCCCATGAAGCTTCACTACAGCTTGGTATTGGCTCGTCGAATATACTGCTCAGCATAGGTGGGAGACTATGACGGCCGCCTTCGGGCGCGCCCGAGTCACAATATGAGATACCACCCTGTATATTTAACGCGTCTAACGACTTAGTGTGAATCCACTAATCAGACAGTGCCTGGCGGGTAGTTTATCTGGGGCGGATTCCTCATAAACAGTAACTGAGGAGCCTATAAGGTCAGCTAGGCACGGATGGAAACCGTGCCGATAGTGCAAAGGCATAAGCTGGCTTCACTGCAAGACATACATGTCGCGCAGACACGAAAGTGGAGCTTAGTGAACCGACCGTTTCGTATAGAAGAGCGGAAGATCATCGGATAAAAGCTACTCTGGGGATAACAGGCTTATCTCCCCCAATAGTCCACATAGACGGGGAGGTTTGGCACCTCGATGTCGGCTCGTCCTATCCTGGGGCTGAAGAAGGTCCCAAGGGTTTGGCTGTTCGCCAATGAAAAGGGTACGCGAGCTGGGTTCAAACCGTACGGTCACACTGACCGCGGCGGCTTAGTCGAGCAATCGACTATGTATAAATTGACTAATATCGGTGAAGTCCTAACAATACACATTTAACCTGTCGTGTGTTAGGATAATACCGAGGGAAGTTATTACTCTTCGAGCATAGATGAATAAACTTACAATCGCACAGAGGGCATATATAGCTGGATTTCTTGATGGAGATGGAAGTATTTACGTTCGGCTCAAACCGAATGCAACCTACCGTTTCCGCTATCAAGTAGCTCCGAATATCGTGTTCTTTCAATCGATGAAAGCGCGGTTCGGATTAGAAAACATCCAGAACATACTTGGTATCGGGTATTTGCGTGATAGAAATGACGGAATTGTCGAATATACAATCGGCGATGAAGTATCTATCGCTGCACTTCTTGATTGCATATATCCATATTTGTATCTCAAGCGAAAACAAGCAGTCATAATGCTTACAATTCTAAAAAAGAAGAAATTAGTTGCAACAGGATCGGATTTTTTAAAGCTTTGCGCTTTAATCGATCGATTCCAATTGCTTAATTATTCAAAAAAAAGAATTCAAACAAGAAGTGCTGTTCAAAAAACACTTCTTGCAGAAGGGATTTTAACCCCGTAGAGACTTGATATTCGCCAAGGGTGAATATCGGATTTGCCACCATCTATCCATAAAAGATAGAAATTCAAGGCAAATAATACGTCGATCTCCTTACACAATAAGGATGGTGATATAGTCCATGCTTCTAGTAATAGAAGAATCACACACAGCGCAAGACAGGTTGGACTCTATCTGTCGCAGGCGTGGAAACTTGAGGATCGTCCTTCCTAGTACGAGAGGACCGGAAGGGACCAACCTCTGGTGTACCAGTTGTCCAGTTCTTGGGCATTGCTGGGTAGCTACGTTGGGCTGGTGATAAGCGCTGAAAGCATCTAAGCGCGAAGCCCAATCCAAGACCAGGTTTCAATATGAGACTCCTAGAAGACTACTAGGTTGATAGGCGGGAAGTGTACGCACAGCAATGTGTTGAGCTGACCCGTACTAATTAGTCCAGTTGTATGAATACGTGTTTATCTCACTTCTCGTGAGTTTAACGATTCATACTCCTCGCAAACAAAACATAAGTTATTATGTCTAGTAAAAGGGAAGGCAATGTCACAGAATGTAGACGCAAAGCATAGGGCTAGTAATGCATTATTATTTCCCTCTATGTACGGTCGTTCTATTATTTGGTGAAAAACAAGCAATGATACTAATTTGAACTATATTCGGTTCAACGTTCGCGGTGTCTCAAGCGAAGGGGAAACACCTGTTCCCATTCCGAACACAGCAGTTAAGCTCTTCAGCGTCGATGGTAGTGAGAATTAATACTCTCGCAAGAGTAGACCGATGCCGCGTACGTTGAACCGAATCTATACCACAGCAAAAATTCCCCGATAAGGGGATTTTTTGTTACATAAATTTTAAACATAAAAAAACCGCACTGTGTCGAAAACACATATGCGGTCGTGGTTTTATTAATGAGCGTTGTTCCAGATCTACAGCAGAACTGCAATCAGAAGACTTGTGGCGAGAGTGATGAGAGTGGCGGTGATCACGAGACAGCCAGAGGAAGAAGGTATCGGTCCCCAAGAAGTGGGACGGGGACAAGGGCCTAAGTCTCCTTTGTTGTAAAAATATTCATTCCAAAACAATTCTTCCACCCCCTCTTGCCCAGTCCTTAAATCAATAATCTTACATCCCAAAACAGCGCCGCTACCTCTACAGTTCCTGCATTCACCGTCATCGTTCCTACCCGCACCAGAGCAACGTCTACATCTGACGACAGGGTTATCCTTATCAGGAACTTTTTTACCGAATAAATTCTCTCCGCAATGTGGACAGGCAGGAGAATTCGTTGACATAACACCACTACAGGTTGGACACTTTCCAAGTTCTCCGGGCATCGTAACCTCGTTCTATAGGTTTGGAAAAACAGTCAGAACATCCGCAACTGGCAATTGTACATACATCAGGATTACTTGTCAATAATCCTACCCTCTTCTGTCATTTAAAAGTTAAAAGTGCACAGTTTTAGGCACTTTTAAACTTTAAAACTGCACACTCTCCCTTTAGCGCGTATGCTCACCTGATACGAAGAAGGGCGTAACCGAAGTGCGCTTCTGGTTCAAAGGACACTGTGTCGGACAGCAGATCGTCAAAAATCAAGAGCTGCCGATTGTGAAGTTTTAAAGTTTAAGGTGTGCAGTTTTAAACTTTAACCAACATAATCCTACCCTTTTCTTGTTGAACAGAGATACTTTATTGCTTATTTTCTACCAATGTTATTCCACTTAATTCTTCGACTTCAAACTCATCTCCATCGGATAATAGCTTAATATATGCGCCGTTTTTCACCATTCCTTTAGCAGGATTCACATCGTACCCCAAATGTTCTAGTAGAATTCGCAATACTCCTGCATGAGTAACAATCAACATTGTTTTATTTGGATACGTAACTGCTATTTCGCGCAAAAATACGAGTAGTCTCTGTATAATTTCCTCGTTACTTTCCATATCTTCTGCAAGCTTAAATTTCCAAGACTCTTCTTTGGATAACTTTTCCTGTTTTTCTAGCAATTCTTTATTCTGGTTTCTAAATTCTTCAATGAGAACGCCTTCAAATTTTCCAAACGATCGCTCTCGAAGCAGGTGAGTAGTGTTTATAGCTAACTTCTTCTCAATAACTAATAATTCGGCAGTTCGCTTAGCACGCAGTAAGTCCGAAGAAAACACATGATCAAATTCAATATGCTTTAGCGACCCTGTGACCGCCTGAATGTCTTCTACCCCTTGCTCCGTAAGCGGGGAATCGCCGTGCCCTTGCAGGCGCCCTTCGATATTCCACTGTGTTTGGCCGTGGCGAACGATATAAAATGTGGCGGCGTTTTTCATATCTAGACTATATCCGATACAGCCCTGCTTACAATAGTAGAAATCCCAGGGTTTGCTTTGCCGGTGCGACGCTTAGAGGCAAGTGTTCCATCTTCAAACGTGCATCGGTTATCTTTGTGCATCTGAATATTTTTTAGATCCCACTGATCAAAATATTTCTGGACTGCGCTTATAAGCGATACATGAATTACGCCGTCTTGCTCGGTGTAACTTTTTGGAAATTTTTTCATAAATTCCTGAATTTCTTCACCTGCATATTCGAACCCAAAATGATCTTCGCAAATATGCGGGCCGATGTATGCGTGCGTAATTTCTTGTAAATTCATAACTCCTGGAATATTCTTAACCAAGCCACGAATAAGAGTTTTACGACTCACGTGAAGTGCTAGTGCTTGTTTATCGGTAAGCAATACGAGAGGCAAACAATCTGCCGTATTAATGCCGATAGCATACTCCGCATTATCCATATAAATTCCGTCCGCTTGTGTCTGTCCAGACACACACTCTTCGGCGCTAATAGTTGCATTACCGTGCGTTTGGAACGGAAATACAACATCACCCAAATCAGGTTGCATTGTCGTTGTTATTTCCCAGTTTCCAAGCTTCAAACTATTCATGGTATTGAATTTTAAAAAGCTTCGTCAAAATTAAAAGCGGACTTTGTCCGCCGAAGCCCAGGAAGCCGGGACGAAACCC
This sequence comes from Candidatus Andersenbacteria bacterium RIFCSPHIGHO2_12_FULL_45_11b, assembly GCA_001817115.1. GTDB lineage: Bacteria > Patescibacteriota > Andersenbacteria > UBA10190 > UBA10190 > HO2-45-11b. The sequence goes on along the minus strand of MHHS01000012.1, from coordinate 1,521 downwards.
GACTTCGCCAAGGCTTCGTCCGGCGAAGGCGGAGAGGGAGAGATTCGAACTCTCGAGGCCTGTGAGGGCCTAGTCGCTTTCGAGGCGACCGCACTAGTCCACTATGCGACCTCTCCGTCTCTATAGCCTAGCGGAAATGGGTGATAAGTCCATCATTGACAAAGGTATATACTTTTGATACACTTCTGGTATATGAATACAGAAGCTATAAATATCAAAATTGACCCCAAGACAAAAAAGGCTGCTCAAAAAGTTGCTGAAGACTTGGGGTTTAGCCTAAGCTCCCTCGTAAAAGCTTATTTACGGGATTTAATTAAAACCAAAACTGTACACTTTGCCATTCCAGAAGAACCAAGCCAATATCTTTTAAAAATATTGGCTGAGTCAGATGCAGATATCAAAGCTGGTCGAGTTAGAACATTTAAAAATTTTGCTGAGGAGAAACGTTTCCTAGAAGAAATGATCGCAAGGGATGGAAAAACAAGTTCAAATTAACTATACTCGTAATTTTATTAGACAGCTCGAGAAATCTCCTGCAAAAATCAAATCCGCGTTTTTGAAACGACGAGAACTTTTCCAAAAAGATCCTTACAATCATCAATTAAGAAATCATGCTTTATCTGGTAAACGAAAAGGGTTGCGAAGTATCAATGTTACAGGCGATTGGCGTGCATTGTACGAGGAACAGAATAATAGCAAGCAACTGTACATAATAGCACTATTTCGAGCAATTGGGACGCATAGCCAGTTGTATAAATAAATCCGTGTACAATCAAAGCATGACAACAACTAACGAGCGAAACCAAAGAGCTGTGCGTGCCTCAACTTAGAGCAGAACTATTAATACCGAAGTAATAATATTTCATGAAAAAAATTGTGGTCGGTTCAGAAAATCCAGCGAAGATCGCGGCTGTGAAAGCGGGATTTGAAGCCATGTTTCCTGGTGAAGCTTTTGAAATACGCGGAGTGTCCGTTGCATCCGGTGTTGCCGACCAGCCGATGAGCCGGCAAGAAACAATGCTAGGGGCCATGAGTCGCGCGCAGCGCGCATTGGAAGCGGTAAGCGATGCAGAATACGCAATTGGATTAGAAGGCGGCACTGAAGAGCTAGGCGGCAAGCTGGGAGCATTTGCATGGACTGTTATTATTTCCAAAAGCGGAATTATAGGGAAAGGGGAGACGGGAATGTTTTTCTTGCCTCAAGAAGTGGCGAACTTAGTAAAGTCGGGAGCGGAGCTTGGCCATGCTATGGATACCGTATTCGGAGTTACGAACTCAAAGCATTCTAGCGGTGCTACAGGGTTATTAACGGGCGACGTGCTAAAAAGATCAGAATACTACCGGCAAGCCGTCATGTTGGCGCTTATCCCGCATGTAAATCAAAACTTGGCTTTTTAAGCGAAATAATGGACTTTTACCGCACTATTCGATATAGTAAAGCATTGATATGAAACGACGATTCCCATCAAAAAACAATCGAAAGATTGTAGACGTAATCCAAGAACTTCACATTACTGAAGG
>MHHS01000011.1 GCA_001817115.1 Candidatus Andersenbacteria bacterium RIFCSPHIGHO2_12_FULL_45_11b | reverse complement strand
ATAGGGTCCACGGTTTGTTGTTTCGAGCATTAATCTACCGCCCCATCCACCAGTTGATCCAGGCTCGCAGAATATTTCGTTATGAAGGAAATCGAGACCTAACTGGGCTTTTGCGCCTCTCATAGAAAGAAAACAACCAACATCGGTGCTCAACGTAAGAGTCTCGGCAGTGTGACAAATAATAAATTCCCCAGGCTGGATGACGTATCCATCGGGACTAATTTCAAATTCTTCGAATTGTTGTTCTGGAACTCGAGAGTCAATGAAAGGAACTGAGGTTAACCTTTTTAGCTTATTTCCTAATGTAAAAGAATAACTTCCTAGTTTTAGCATCTTTTCATTAAAGGGTGTGATTGCAATATCTCCGGAAGCTATTAGTTCCTTAATCTTTGAGGAGGGGATCATGTTAGTGGTGCTACGAGCATAGCAGAATACGCATATTATTCAAATGTAACGCATCGTTTTTTTATAAGTAGCATCTCAGATGTGGAATAGAGTTTTTGGGAGTTAAGTCGAGAAAACTCAAGGAAGATCTTGAGATACTAGCTAAGTCATCAGGAAGAAAAAAAATAACGCATGAATATTGTTCGGGCCTGGGTTGAGCGATGAATATTGGTATAGCAGCAGGGTTTGCAATAGTTAATTTGTGAAAGGCAAGGTTCGTGGCTGATGCATGGGTATTTGGAGAGACAATAATTTTTTCTGGTTGATGCTGAAGTGCAATAGTAAGAGATTGCTCTAGTCCATATGTTTCAAATGCGGGAATAGTATTATTTGCATAAATAGTGAAATAATTCATTACATATGCGCCTATTTCTGCTAGGAGAGTAATACAGAGAATCCATGTGATGGCCTTGTGATGTTTGTAAAGAAATTGCATTCCATATCCTGCAAAAATCAAAAAAATAAGTCCTAATATGAGCGTGCGAGTTGCTATGCCAGCAGTTAATAATGTAAGAGCTGCCGGTATCGGAGTACATAATCCCAAAAGCGCTAAAAAGACCAAATATTTTTTATTGTGAAGTTTTTTATTAGAAAACGCCGTAATGAAGCCTATGATACTTGCTATAAAAACTGTTACAAATAATACCCCGCCATATCCAGTGCCTTGGCGGAAATTTGTGTCACCGTGCAATAGCAAAAAGTTTATACCGAAATGATATGAGTAGGTGTGTAAAAAAACATATATTTTGTCGTGAAGCGCTAAGGCTGAGTTGTTGATATACGTAATGGAGTAAAAGCGTGCAGTGAGCGCCCCTGGGTGCGATATGCTGAAGGCGTAGTAAGGGGCAATAAAAAGCGCAAAGCCTACTATGGCGCTGAGCGTAAGCAAGGCTGTTCTTTTGCGTGTATATACTACAATCAAGAGAGCCAGTGTCATAAATGCGAGTAATTTGCTCGTAGAATATGAATAAATACTTAATGCAGTCAATGAGCCGCCCGCAAAAGAATATAGCAACTTGGTTTTGGTTGAATATAGGCCATGATAGGCTTCGAATATGCAAAAAAGAGAAAAAATAACTATTGTGATTTGGGAGATTACTTCAAATGCAATGCGGGAAACTGGGAAAAACCAAGGCAAAAATGCTGCGGAGATGACAATAAAAAGAACGGGGAATACTTGGTAAAATAATTTCCATGAAAGTAGGGTGATGCCAATAAGGAATAAGAAAAAAAATAATGCACTTATAAAACGTAACCCAAAAACAGAAGGCCCAAACATATGAAAGAGTAATGCAGTTGCATAAATACTTATGGGATTTTTATATTCTCCGAAAGCTTTAAAAAAAGTTGGCCATGCTTCCCCGTGCTCGTCATGACCATTAATCGCAATGGTAGCAGCATTCAAACCTACCGATGTTTCGTCTACATAGAGGCCTTTTGGGGTATCTGATAGGCGCCAAAGATGAGCCCAGGCAATTACTAACAGTAGTAAGGAGCCAGCTAGAAGGATGACGAGGCGCATTTTCATGGTAATGGGTGGGCGATGAGGGATTCGAACCCCCGACCTTTTCGGTGTAAACGAATTGCTCTACCACTGAGCTAATCGCCCCTCGACTACGCTCGGGGTAAACCCGAGTGTGCTCAGAACAGGACTTGAACCTGCACGGGATTGCTCCCACAGCCACCTCAAGGCTGCGCGTATACCAATTCCGCCATCTGAGCGTATAGCAACAATAAAGTTTTTTTTGGTTTAGAGCAAGTGCTGCTGGGCTTCTACTGGCGTTTGTTCTTTTTCCCGCTCTTTGGTTACAACCTCGATGATTTTTGGAATTTTCGCAAAATCTGCAAATAGCACCGGCCGCAAGTTTCCGGAGTAGAGCGCTGCTGCAGGGTGATACAGCGGAACAACTACTCTGCCTCGTTTGCGCTTTGGCTGACCGTGGATTTTTGATATGGAAAATCCGGGGCCTAATACAAAATCCATTGAGAAACGTCCAAGGGTAATAATGATTTTCGGGTCGATAATATCAATTTGCCCTTGGAGCCATGGCGCATATACTGCGATTTCTTCCGGGAGCGGATCTCGATTTTTAGGCGGGCGATGTTTAATAACGTTTGCAATGAATATATCTTCTCGCTTCAGTCCTATAGATGCCAATAATTCCGCCAAGAGCTTGCCTGCCGCTCCTACGAACGGTACGCCTTGTTCGTCTTCTTTTTGCCCAGGGGCTTCTCCGATAAATAGAATATCAGCATCGATATTGCCATCTCCAGGCACTGCCTGCTTAGTGCCTACGTGCAGTTCCGAGTTCGCCACGCAGTATGCCAGCTGCTGTTCATTTAGTATGCGAAGCGCTTCTTCTTTTCCTTCTCGTGTCATATGTGGTGTTTTCGCAAAAAATCCAAGTCCTGCTGAATAAATTCATCATGCTCCGTTTCTAAAATAAAGTTTACGTGCTGAAAATCAGGATGCATCATAAGCGCCGCAAGCCCCTTTTTACCGATCTCTCCCATGCCGATATGCTCATGACGGTCTTTGTGTGAGCCTAATTCTGTTTTCGAGTCATTAAAATGCACTAATTTTAGATGTTTGAGGCCGATAATAGATCGAAAGTGCTTCATTGTCTCTTCAATTGCCTCTGGCGTTCGAATATCGTAGTTTGATGCGAACATGTGGCACGTATCCAGGCACACATGAACGTCATCGCGCCCTATTCCTTGCAGTAATACGGCCAACTCTTCAAACGAGTCGCCGAGTACGGCACCGGCGCCTGCACTTATCTCGAGCAACAGCTCCGTGGTCATTTCTTTATCTGTATCAAATATCTTTTTTAATCCTTCAATTGCATGAGCAATAGCTTCTTTAGGGACTTCTGATGATTTTTTGTCTGTTACGTAATCCTTTGCGCTTCCCAAATGCGTTACCACGTATTTCACGCCAAGTTGAGTGCCTCGCTGGAGCTCTTCACGCACTGCATTAATAGAACCGTGCCAGATTTTAGTATTCTTTGAAGCAAAATTAATGTAATAGGGCGTATGGATATAGCTTTCCATGCCGTATTCTTTTGACCTTTTTTTAAACAGGTCTGCCTGTTCGTCCGTAATCACCGGCGCTCCGCCTCCTCGAGGACTTCGCGAGAAGAATTGAAAACATTCCGCCCCAAATTCCTTTGCGTTCTCCGGCGCATTTGAAAGTCCGCCTGCTGCGGATACGTGGAGCCCGATTTTTTGGGAGGGTATGTTCATAATTGAAGAGTAATTCGCATATATTATTCAAGCAATTGTATTTACAGGGGTCGCCTGTTTCCACATAATTGCAAAATAATTTTTAAACCCTACTACGGTTTGTTGGCCAATAATATCTAGTATGTATGGCTCTTCACCATAAAACAGCATACCTACATGATCGTGCCAGATCATAATATCCATCGGGCCTTGTATAGTTTCTTCAAATAGTCGCAGATCAAGATGAGAACGCCCCTTATTCAAATCTATTTCTTTTTCTTCTGATCCGAATAGGAGCAGGTGTAATGCAATCCTTCGTTCTAATCGAGTATGTTCAAATCGCTCATAAGAAATGCTATCTTTTGCAAAAATTTCGAAGTATCGTTCACTATTTACGCCTAAGATGCTTACTTCAGATTTTTCAGCCTGTTTACGAATGCTATCAAGATAGTATTGTTGAACGCCTTTTGTGTTTCGATATGTTCTGACCTTATCAGCCTCGCGCTTTTTATTCGCTCTATCGAAAAGCAGTGGAACAAGCTCTTGGGCTTTGCGCAGTCTCGCGTGAGCGTTTTCCTCAAGAGCTGCCGGGTTACTGACGCTAAATCGCTTTCGGCCACGAATCTCATGAATGCTGATGAGGCTCTTTTCTTGAAGAGAGGATGCAGCATTGTAAATGAGTTGTTTATGAAGGTTTATCTGTTTTTCAATGTCGCCCACAGAGGGTTCTCCTAGTTCAAGGATAGCGAGGTACACCTGCACCTCATGCTCTTTAAGGCCTAATTGAGCCAATTCTTGCTCTAAAGTCATAACTTTGGTGACTAATATTTAAATAATGCCTATACAGAGCAGTATAGCATACAAATATATAGTAATCAAATATTGTTGACTATAGCACAACAATATGATAGGATTGTGCAACGTCAGATCGCATTGAGCGAACTGGTACACTAGAACAGACTGATCTTTGAAAGGTAAACCATGCTTAAGACATTTCGGCAGTTTCTTGCTCTGCAGCAGCAAATTAGCAAACATTTCGATCGGAATAGTCAACTATGTCTTCGTTGTTCAGTGCCATCTAAAACGACGTTGAAGGAGATCTCGGCTCTGTTATTAAGTAAAGGATTCTCGCTAGAGAAAATTGTTGAAAGGTATAATCAAGTCTATAAGTGCAAGGGCGACGCTGAGGGAAAGTATGTGTACATAAGGAACGATATTTTAGTTATCGAGGGCTGTTTGTCGGTCAATGAACTGTTCGAGATCATTGTCGACATACTTGACGCAGGTAAGGCGTAAGCCCGCCGGTGTGCATTATGCACAAGGCGAGTACCGGTATTAAGCCAAATTTCGCCAACACAAAGCGATAAGTTTTTCACCACTTGTCGCTTTTTTCTTTGTGTCGTTTCCCTCCCCCTAATTAGGGGGAGGGTTAGGGTGGGGGCTGGTCTATTGCGATGTAGAATACATATATGGGAATACTCCATAACCAGAAACTATCAACGCCGGTGCGTCGTGTATTGCGTAAAAATATGCCGGAGCCAGAACGACGATTGTGGTATTTTATTCGGAAAAAACAATTAAACGGATACCGTTTTCGTAGACAACAATCATTTGGGAGATATGTAGTAGATTTTTATTCCGCAGAAGCGCATCTCGCAATTGAGCTTGATGGGGATTCGCACTATACGGACGAAGCTCAAGCATACGATACAGAACGCACAGAGTATTTAAACAATTGCGGGATAAACGTTCTTCGATTTACGAATACGGAGATTATAAACAATATTGATGGGGTATTGAGCGATATTGCATCTAACCTGCCCCCATCCCCTCCTTCCCCCTAATTAGGGGGAAGGGAACTCTTACCGCGCCAACGCGTCCGCACGGATTTCGCGGATCACGTTTACTTTAACGTCCCCGGGATACGTGAGTTCTTGTTCGATTTGTTTAGCAATGTCTTGTGCTAGCTTTATTGCGGCCAGGTCGTCGATTTTCTTTGGTTCTACGAATACGCGCACTTCGCGGCCGGCGTAAATTGCATATGCTTTATTAACGCCCTCGTAGCTGGTTGCGATTTGCTCCAAGTTTTCCATGCGTTTTACGTATTCTTCCACGTTTTCTTTGCGGGCGCCTGGGCGTGCAGCGGAGATGGCATCTGCAACCTGCACAATGATTGCTTCTCTGGTATCAAATGGATAATCTTCATGATGCGCAGCTGCAGCTTTAATAATTGCTTCGCTGATATTAAATTTGCGCATGATTTTTTCTCCAATTTCTACGTGATTACCCTCTACTTCATGATCGATTGCTTTTCCGATGTCGTGTAACAGTGTTGCCTTCTTTGCAATTTCAACATCAGCGCCTAATTCTTCTGCAAGCATAATGGCAATACGAGCTGCTTCCCAACTATGCTTCAAAATGTTTTGGCGGTAGCTGGTGCGATATTTCATTCTGCCTACCAAGTGCACCAGCTGTGGTGGAAAATCCAGAATGCCTAAATCAAATAATGCGGCTTCGCCGGACTCTCGAATGTCGTCGTTAATTTTTTTCTTTGCTTCTTCTACTACCTCCTCAATGCGCCCCGGGTGCACTCGCCCATCCTTGATTAATGCCTCAATGGCGCGTTTTGCTACTTGTCTTCTTACCGGAGAAAATCCAGAAATCATAATAGAATTAGGAGTTTCGTCGATGACGATTTCACAGCCCGTAACACGTTCTAATTGCTGAATATTTCGACCTTCTTTTCCAATAATTCTGCCGATCATCGATGCGTCTGGAACATCTACGTATGACGTGGAATTTTCTGCCACATGGCTGGATGCGTATCGTTGAATAACGAGCGACAAAATATCGTGCGCCTTTTCTTCTAGCTGATACTCTCCTTCCTGCTCTAGTTTTCGTACGCGCCGTACGATCTCTTCTTTAGTACGATTCTCCGCATGTTCAAGTACGCGCGTTTCTGCCTGCTGCGTTGTAAGCCCTGATATTTCTACTAACCGTTTCTGTTCATCGTCTCGCAATGTTTCATACTGTTGTTTTTCAGAAGATAATTGCAATTTTAATTGCTCTAATATTTGTTCCTTTTTTTCAACATCTTCTAGTTTTGTATCAAGCTTTGTTTCACGGTCTGAAATCCGTTTTTCCAATTCAATGATTTGTTTTTTTCGTTCATCTAATTCTTTTTCAGATTCTTCTTTGAGATTTTGAATTTTTTCTTTTGCAGATGCAAGTTTTTGCTGGATTTTAGAATCGACCGTCATGCCATTTTTCTTGTTCATTGCAAGATGAAGGGCATAGCCGATACCAATCCCGACAGCAGACGCCAGCAATGCTGGTGCAACGGATGCTACATTCATAAAATTGTAAGGTGAATTGGTAAGTAAGAGAGGGGAGCCCAGTTACGCCTTTGTAATAATGCGATCGATAAGGCCGTACTCTCGAGCCTCCTCTGAAGACATATAGTAGTCTCTGTCTGTATCTTTTTCCACTTTTTTCAGATTTTGCCCAGTATGATGGGATAATACGTGGTTAAGCTTATCTTTCGTTTTGAGGATATGCCGAGCACTGATTTCGATGTCGGATGCTTGCCCTTCAGCACCTCCCATTACCTGGTGAATCATTACTTCCGCATTTGGAAGCGCCATACGCTTGCCCGGAGCGCCTGCAGCTAATAATACAGCGCCCATGCTTGCTGCGATCCCCATGCAAATAGTAGAAACGTCCGGCTGGATGAATTGCATGGTGTCGTACATAGCCATCCCCGCCGTTACTTGGCCTCCGGGGGAATTGATATAGAGCTTAATGTCTTTCTTTGGATCCTCGTGCTCAAGGAATAACAGTTGGGCAATCACAAGGTTTGCAATGCTTTCATCAATTGCTCCTGCGAGAAAGATGATTCTTTCCTTTAATAACCTCGAATAAATATCGTACGCTCTTTCCCCAAATTGGGATTTTTCAAGAACGGTTGGAACTAAATAACTCATAATAAAGATATAAAAACTACAAATAAGGATATAGTTAGTATACCCAAGAACCTATGTTGTTGCGAGGGATCCGAGAAGTTCTAATGTTTTTTTGTTTTTTAGTACGCTTTCTACGTAGTCTTGCAGCTCATGCGGGTCGACTTCGTCGTGTGCATGCTCAACAGAAGCAAAGTGGGCCAGTTGCTTGTTTGCTTCCTCTGTAATTTCTTCTTGGGTAAGCGTGATGTCGTTCTGTTTTGCAAATTCGCGCAACGCCAAACCTATTTTTACATGTTTTTCCGCAGATTCTCGCATCGAATCTCGCATTTTTTGGAGCGAAGAATCGTGTTCCAGCATATATTCTTCCAGTGTTTTTTGCTGGTAGGCGAGCATTTGCGCAAACTCTTCAAGGCGCCTGTCTATTTCATGTTCAATAAGCGATTGTGGAATTATTCCGAATGTAGATTTATCTGTAAGCTGTTCCGCTAATTCTCCTAAGTAGCGCTCTTCTTCTTTAACTGTTGCTTCATCAGCAATATTCTTTTTTAGCTGGTCTTTCAGCTCCTGAAGCGATGTAAACTTGCCAACGCTTTCTGCGAATACATCATCAATAGGCGGAATTGTTCGTTCTTGTACGGTGTGAATGTGAGCTTTTACATCAGCTTGCTTGCCAGCGATTTCTTTCTTGCTGTAATCTTCTGGGAATGTAACGGGGAATGTTTTGTCTTCTCCTGCGCTTGTTCCGGTTAATGCTTCTTCGAATCCGGGAACAAAGCGCCCTTCTCCAATAGTTATGGGATGATTTTTGCTTGCGCCGCCTGCAATAACACTTCCGTTAATAGATACGGTGAAATCAATAGTGACCACGTCGTTCGGTTTTGCCGCACGTTGTACATCTGTGAGCACGCTTCGCATGCGCGCAATACGTTTTAATTCCTGATCTACTTGCTCGTCTGTTATTGCTACCGGTTTCTTTTTTGCCTTTAGCGTTTTTGGATCAGCGAGCGTAATTTCTGGAATAACTTCAACTACTGCCGTAAAGTGGAGAGGAGTATCTGGGCCGATTTCGTGAATGGAAATGGCTGGGCGGTTTACTGCCTGTACATTTTTATCTACGGCAGCACGTGCAAAGAATATTGGAAGTGCTTCGTTCATTGCATCCTGCAGTATGTGATCTTGCCCGATTTGTTCTACGGCAAGATCCTTCGGAGCTTTTCCTGGGCGAAACCCTTTGATGTGCACATCTTTTGATAGCGTTGCGATTGTTCTGTTGATAAACGGCAAAAAATCATCAGCAGGAACAGTAACGTCCATTTCAATTTCCGCAGTTCCCGTGCGGGGTTTAATAGTGACTTCCATATTGTATTTATTCTTTGTCTTCTGTTGCTGGTTCAACAGCGGGTTCTTCCCCAGCTTTTACGATATCAATTCTCCAGCCGCTTAATTTTGCCGCTAACCGGACATTTTGCCCGCGCTTGCCAATTGCCAGGCTTAGTTGATCTTCTTCAACATGCGCAATCGCGCGCTTTTCGTTCTCAAAAATATCTACAGCAATAATACGTGCAGGGGATAATGCATACCCGATGAATCGTGCAATGTCATCATCCCATTGGATAACGTCGATTTTTTCCCCAGATAATTCAGCGATAATGGTTTGAATACGAGTACCTCGCTGGCCGATGCATGCTCCAACAGGGTCAACGCCCTCTTCTTTTGCAAGAACGGCAACCTTTGATCGTTCGCCTGCCTCTCGTGCAATTGCTTTGATTTCAACAGTGCCGGCAAATACTTCTGGTACTTCCATCTCAAACAATCGGCGAAGCATTCCTGGATGGCTGCGCGATAACAAAATTTCCGGGCCTCGACTAGTAAGCGCTACTTTTACTACATATACGCGAATACGCTGGTTAACTCGATACCGTTCCCCTCGTACTTGTTCGCTTGGGAACAATACGCCCGTAGTGCGTCCGATATCGATAAAGACTGTTTCCCCCTCGATTCGCTGTACGATTCCGGAGATAATCTCCCCTTCTTTATCCTGGAATTCATCGAAGGTTGCTTCTCGTTCTGCTTCTCGAATGCGCTGAATGATAACCTGCTTCGCTGTCTGCGCCGCTACGCGGCCATATTGCGGATCTTGCGGCGTCACTTCTTCCACGTATTCTTTTCCGACTTCAGCCTTTTTGTCAGTTTCTTTTGCTTGTGCAAGTGTAAGCTGTGATGCAGGATTTTCTACTTCCTCGCCATCCACAATCGTCATAACCTTGAAAATGCGAGCAGTGCCGTTTTCCTCGTTAAATTCAGCGCGAATATCTTGTCCTCGCTCCCCGAAGTCTTTTCGGTATGCAGCCGCAAGCGCTTGTTCTATTGTATCAAGCACCTTTTCCTTGCTAATTCCTTTTTCTGCGACTATTTGGTCAATTGCTAGGCTAAACGACGGTGTATCACTGCTCATAAGTTGTTTTATTATAGGTTATGGTAATAAGAATTCCGCGGGGCTCACCGCGGAATCTGATGTCTTTATATGTATCATCAGATGCTCATTGTGTCAAAGGCGTCTTTTA
>MHHS01000010.1:7524-7666 GCA_001817115.1 Candidatus Andersenbacteria bacterium RIFCSPHIGHO2_12_FULL_45_11b | reverse complement strand
GAAGCGATTTTCTCCAGTTTGAAAGGGGTAATGGAAGTGCTTCCAGGATATGCCGGCGGCACGGTGCCGAATCCCACGTATGAACAAGTATGTACAGGAACAACGGGCCATGCGGAAGCAATAAAAATAACATTCGACCCGT
>MHHS01000010.1:7019-7505 GCA_001817115.1 Candidatus Andersenbacteria bacterium RIFCSPHIGHO2_12_FULL_45_11b | reverse complement strand
TTTGCTTACCGTCTTTTTTGCAACGCATGATCCTATAACGCTCAATCGCCAGGGAGCGGATGTGGGTACGCAATATCGATCTGTGATTTTTACAACAACACCAGATCAAGAACAGCAGGCAAAAGATTTTATAAGCCAGTTAAATCAGGAGGGCCTTAAAGTTGTTACAGAGATTACGTCGTTTACCGAATTCTATCCGGCAGAGGATTATCATAAAAACTATTACGAGAACCACAAAGACCAGCCCTATTGCGAAGCCGTTATCAGTCCGAAGCTGGAAAAGCTGCAAGCGAAGTTTTCAGAGCTGTTGAAAAAATAATGTCATTCCGGGCTTGACCCGGAATCTAGAAATGACGACGTGGATCCTGAATCAAGTTCAGGATGACAACGCCTTAAAATCTTCTAAAATCTGCTTTGCATGCGTTTCCGGTTTTACGTTCGGGTATGCTTTTGCAATTATTCCTTCCGGATTAATGAGGTACGTTA
>MHHS01000010.1:4505-6947 GCA_001817115.1 Candidatus Andersenbacteria bacterium RIFCSPHIGHO2_12_FULL_45_11b | reverse complement strand
TTTTTTCTTCATCGGCCAGCAAAGGGAATGGCAGCGAATATTTTTCAGAAAACTTTTTGTGGCTTTTTGCTGAATCTTTGCTTACGCCCAGTACGCTGATGCCTGCGTCAGCAAAATCTGCCCATGCATCGCGAATGGCGCATGCTTCTTTTGTGCATCCAGGCGTGTCATCTTTCGGGTAAAAGTACAGCATCAGCCAACGGCCTGCGTAATCCGCAAGCGTGTGCATTTTTTCGAATTGGTCAGTTGCCGAAAAATCGGGAGCTTTTGTTTCTTCCGTGAGCATGCAGTTACTATACCCCAATGGCGATCCTCTTGCATTTGCATGTAGATAGGACAAAGCTATACATAGGTGCCTTTGAGGATCACACTTTAAAGGAGGTTCTTTCTATGAAACAGCCAATAATAACTCATGGTCTTCGAGAGTTTGTGACGGCAATTAGCCATGTGATCAATGTGATGGGGGATACGTATCGAAAGCATGATTTGAGTCCCGCCTGCGCGCATAGTATGCATGTGGGGATGTTGCTTAAAGACGCGTTGTATCCGCCATGGGTTGTGGAAGCTGGGATTTTATTCGATGCAGTGCAGAAGGGATATATAGCATTCGACGCTATCCCTGATGCATACGGAAATGATGTTGCAGTACTGATTGCTTTAGCTAATGCGCAACTGGACACTGTAACGAATCCCGAAGCACTAGCAATTCGCCTTGCGGTTGCCATCGAAGCTATCGACAGCATATTGTTCACATCCTGCCAAGGTGTTCGCGAAAGTATTATGCAAGATGCGAAAGCGTGCCGTATTCACGCGGCAGCGTATCTCGGAGATGGTCATGCTTTAGTGCGTCAATTGCAGAGAACTCTGCAAAAGGCTCTGTAGCTGATTCCGCTTAGTTGAAGTTTTTACGCGGGGCGCATCAGCACCCCGTTTTTTATTTGGTGGCGCAAAACTACGTATAATTGTACAATATGCGCATGAAGAGCGATGAGGAGTTAGATGATGAGCTGTATAGAGTAGCCCGTGAAAAGGGTACGGAAGCACCTTTTACGGGGAAATACGTGAATGAACACGCACAAGGCGTGTATGCATGCGCCGTGTGCGGAACGGCGCTGTTTTCGTCGGATACCAAATTCGATTCCGGAACGGGGTGGCCAAGCTTCACCGAGCCTGCGAATTTAGAGCATGTAGAATTGCGCGAGGATAACGACATGGGAATGAAGCGCACGGAAGTGGTATGCAAGAAATGCAAAGCGCACTTGGGGCATGTGTTTGATGATGGTCCGGCAGACAAGGGAGGAAAGCGCTATTGTATCAATTCTGTTTGCTTGGATTTGAGGGAGGAATAGACCAAATCGTTTTAAGTGCACAAATGGATGCGCAATGCATTTGACAGTATTTTCCGTTTGTTCTATGATGCAGTGATTACTTTAACATAATCAATAATAATCGGGCTCGACCTTATGGCATGTATGTGACTCATCAAGGATCCGAGTCACACACCATATGTCAACATTTTCAACTTTAGGCTTAAAGCCCAGCATTATTGCTGTATTAGACAAATTAAAATTCACTGTTCCTACGCCAATTCAGGCGCAGGCTATTCCTATTGCCGTTTCTGGCAAGGACGTGATCGGTATTGCGCAGACGGGAACGGGCAAAACGCTGGCGTTTTCTCTGCCGATGCTTCAGCAATTATCTGTGCTGAAAAAGCAGGGGTTAGTTATTCTGCCTACCCGGGAGCTTGCTATTCAGGTAGAAGAGGCAATTCGAAGCCTTGGCCAATCGTTCGGCATTCGAACGGCAGTATTAATTGGAGGAGCTTCCATGTTTCACCAAATTACGGCGCTGAAGCGTAGTCCGCATATAATTATCGGAACACCGGGGCGTATTAATGACCACTTAGAACAAAAGAAACTTTCTCTCGGGAATATCGGCGTATTGGTATTAGATGAAGCTGATCGCATGCTCGATATGGGATTTGCTCCGCAAATTAACGCAATTTTGCGTCACGTTCCAAAAGAGCGCCAGACGATGCTGTTTTCCGCAACGATGCCTCCGGAAATCGTTTCCATTGCAAGTAAATATATGAAGACCCCCGTTCGGGTGGAAGTTGCGCGCGCCGGATCTGTTGCAGAGCAAGTTGAGCAGGAGCTATTCTTGGTTGCTCGAGATCAAAAAGACCGCCTGCTTGATAAGCTGCTGGATGAATGCAAGGGGACAGTGCTGGTGTTTTCTCGTACGAAGTACGGTGCAAAAAAGATTTGCAGGGCAATCCGGCATATGGGGCATACAGTTGCAGAAATTCATTCCAACCTTTCGCTTTCCCAACGTCGAAGATCACTTGCCGGTTTTAAGTCCGGAGATTTCCGCGTGCTCGTTGCAACGGATATTGCCGCGCGAGGTATCGACGTTACGAACATCGAGCTTGTGGTGAACTAT
>MHHS01000010.1:0-4297 GCA_001817115.1 Candidatus Andersenbacteria bacterium RIFCSPHIGHO2_12_FULL_45_11b | reverse complement strand
AAGATGATAGGCGTGTAGGCTCTGGCCATCGCCGAGCAACATTCAAATATGCGCGTCCGCAATCAAGAGGTCCGCAGGGTTCGCGACATAGCGGAACAAGAAACGCCAGCGGATTTTCTCGAAAGCCTCGACCAAGCAGAGCGGGATCTTCGCGGAAGCCGCGCGTGCATCTGTAGTATTCTATTTCACATTTATTCTTATGCCACTTCAAATTCGAAATGTTGCAATTATCGCTCATGTAGATCACGGGAAAACGACGCTCGTTGACGCGCTCTTGCGGCAGTCGGAAGTATTTAAAGCAAAAGAAGATACCAGCAATCTTATTATGGATAGCAATGAGCTGGAGCGCGAGCGCGGGATTACGATTTTTTCCAAGAATGCTGCCGTACAGTACAAAGGATATAAAATTAATATCATTGATACTCCCGGCCATGCCGATTTCGGAGGAGAGGTGGAGCGTATTATGAGCATGGCAAACGGGGTGCTGCTCTTAGTAGATGCAAAGGATGGTCCCATGCCGCAGACGAAATTCGTATTAAAGAAAGCGCTAGAGGCAGGGCATCGCGTTATTGTAGTGATTAATAAAATCGATGTGCCGGAAGCGCGTGTACAGTGGGTACTCGACCAAACGTTCGGATTGTTCATTGACTTGGGTGCAACAGATGAGCAGGCGGATTTTCCTGTGCTGTATGCGTCGGCGATTAATGGAAAAGCTGGAATTGAACCTGATCTTTCTGCCATGAAAGATATTACCCCGATATTTGATGCGATTATCGAGCATATTCCTGCACCGGAAGTATCAGATGCGCCAATGCAATTATTAGTGGTGAATGTTATTTACGATACGTATAAAGGACAGATTATTATCGGCCCGCTCAAAAGCGGATCTGTTAAAAAATTACAGAAAGTGATGCGCATTACGCGCGATGGAGAGCATGTGCCTGCAGAGGTTTCAACGGTGATGACGTTCGATGGATTGGGTAGAGTAGAAACTGATGAAGTATTTGCGGGCGACATCGTTGCCGTTGCCGGTATCGAGGGGGTAAAGATTGGCGAAACAATTGCAGATTTTGAGCATCCTGTTGCATTGCCCGTGATTCATATTGATGAGCCCACGGTGAAAATGGCATTTTCTGTAAACACGTCTCCATTTGCAGGGCAAGAAGGAGAGTTTTCAACGGCGCGCCATTTGAAGGCTCGTTTGGAGCGCGAAACATTGAGCGACGTTGCATTGCGCGTAGAGCCCGCCAGTTCAGCGGGCGAGTCCTCGCAAGGACTCGATGGCATGTTCGTCGTGTTTGGTAGGGGGGAGTTGCATCTTTCTATTCTGATTGAAAAAATGCTTCGTGAAGGATATGAATTTCAAGTTGGGCGTCCGCAAGTTATTTTTCATGAAAAAGACGGAAAAAAAGAAGAGCCGTTCGAGGATGTGTATTTCGAATGTCCGGAAGTGTACGCCGGCACTGCTATTGAAAAAATGGGAAAGCGAAAAGGGGAAATGAAAGACATGCGTGTGGAAAGCGGCGTGGCTCATATGCATTTTCTTGTGTCTACCCGAGGACTGATCGGATACCGCGCGGAATACTTAACGGATACTCGAGGCGAGGGAATCATCAATGCTATTTTTCACGGATACATGCCGTACTTGGGAGAAATTGCAACAAGCCATCACGGTTCGCTGATTGCGCACGAAGATGGCGTAAGTACCACGTACGGATTGGTCGGCGCGCAAGGGCGCGGAAAGCTGTTTATCGGTCCGCAAATAAAAGTATATGAAGGCATGATTGTAGGCCAGCATATTCGCGCAGAGGATTTGGATGTGAATATTTGCAAAGAAAAACAGCTTACGAATATGCGGTCTGCCGGCGAGGGAGTTTCAGAGGCGTACCATACGCCGGTGAGCATGAGCTTGGAAGAATGCGTCGAATATTTGGGAGATGATGAATTGCTGGAAGTTACTCCGAAAAACCTGCGCCTGCGAAAAATGCATTTGAAAAAGCATTTGCGCAAACGAGGCAACAAGAAAAGCTAATATAAAAAACACGTGTGTTTTTTAGCGCACGTGTTTTTTATATCACTTACCGCAGTGGCTGCAGTCAACTTGTCCGTAATAATCTCCTTGTCCCAACGGCGCGTTATTTTGAATAACGAGCGCTTTGCCCGATGTGGTTGCCCATACGGTCACTGCAGATCCTCTTCGGATCTCGTTTTTGACGTTCCATCGTACATCATCGCTTGCATTCAAAAGCAAGACACCTCCCTTTACTTTTGTCCAAGAAGTAATGTCGAATTTTGGCCGTTGTTCAACTCCATTGGCGTTAGTTCCGAACATTTCAATTTTGTTCTGATTCACTTCCGTCACCATCCCAGAAAATACCCACGTTCCGACCGTACCTGCTGAGTTGGCATAGCTAGGCTGCAAAAGAGCGAATGAAAACACAAGTGCTGCCATTACTCCTGCTATTCGTATATTGTTCATTATGTTCATAATCTATCACCTTCTTTCCAGTTATAGATATAAACGTAAATGATCTCTTATTTTAGTATACAAAGCCCCCAATTGCGCGCAAGGGAATTAATGATATGCTTATAGCATGAACTGGGTTGCATACGCGCTACTATCTGCACTTTTCGCATCGTTAGTTGCTATATTCGGCAAAATCGGCATCAAGGGCGTAGATAGCAATCTTGCCGTTGCAATTAGGACGATTGTGATAGTAGGGTTTGCATGGGTCATCGTGTGGTACCAGGGGAATGCCAGCGATATAGTTAAGATTTCAAAATTTTCTCTCACGTTTATTGTCCTATCCGCATTTGCAACAGGGCTATCGTGGCTGTTCTACTACAAGGCACTGCAATTAGGCGATGCATCTCGCGTGGCCCCTATCGATAAAGCCAGCTTGGCGCTCACCATCCTTATGGCGTTTATCGTGCTGGGTGAAAAGCCGACATTAGGCAATGTGCTCGGCGGCCTGCTCGTGATCGCCGGCGTATTCGTATCCGCGTTTTTGAAGTAGCATGGCAACGGTTTTCGAATATATTGATGAATCGGGGCAAGATACGTTAGGTTATTTGTTTGTTGTGAGTGTTGTTATTGCCGATGAGAGGCGCGATGCTTTGCTTGAATTGATTGAGAGGATTGAAATCGATAGTAAAAAGAGAAATCGTAAGTGGCATGGGTCTGATCCAAAATATCGTGCAGAATATTTGGAAAGCATTAGTCGATGCGCGGAGTTGGAGAAAAAGATTTTTATCAAAAAATTCTCAAACCGAAATGATTATACTGTGATGACAGCGCAAACAGCAGGTGAGGCATTGCTTACGCAACGTGCTGATAAAGCAGTGATATATGTCGATGGATTGCGCGAAAGTCAGAAAAGTTCATTTAAACGATCGTTAAAACCATCTCTTCGAATCTCGGCAAAAATACGAGGCGTTCGTAAAGATGAAAATAATGCATTTATTCGCTTAGCGGATGCAATTTGCGGAGTTGTACGAGATTCAGAAGATGGGAATAGGTGGGCCAAAAAACTGGTTCGGCGCTTGATTAAGCGGTCTATTTTGATGGAATTGTAGTGAAAATAAAACCACCTCATCTTGCGATGAGGAGGAAAGATCTATCTTAGTTAAACCCCTAAGAGACCTCACCCCGAGTACGAGGTTCCGCCATGAGGGCCGGTGTTCAACCTTTTTTGTTTATAACTCTATTATACCTATAATTATATTTTTTGCAACTAGACTTCGTTGTTTTCTTTTTATTACACTGGAAGTATATTTGCAAAAAAATACATATTGTGGTACAAGAAATGTCTGGCGGACGAAGTATAGTGTGATATTTTTTTCGAACAAACAGTTGTCCGCCATCCCGGGGTGAAAGACTGAAATGCTGTTTCTTTTGAAACGATGCAGAGTTTTTTCACCCCTCTTCTTCAGAGTGTTTCGTTTTCCCCTCTCCTTAATAAGGAGAGGGAGGGGGTGAGGTGCGAAATATTCTGAAGAGGGTATGAAGGGATGATTGTTCTTTTTCCGAACGAACATTGGCCGTGTACTCTCTAATTCATGGCGGATGGGAGTTTTGTTGTTCGTTTGAACGAGAGAACGGATATCCGCCATCCTGGGGTGAAAGATCGATCCTATGTTCCTTTTCGGAACGAGGCAACGAGTTTTCACCCCTCTTTTTTTATTTGACCTTGACAGATTATATACTATTATGCTATGAAATGAGGTGCAGCAATGGGGTAAATTCAGCCCTCAATTAGGACACTCGGGCAGTTAATTTGATTAATACTTTTTAATA
>MHHS01000009.1:16253-17104 GCA_001817115.1 Candidatus Andersenbacteria bacterium RIFCSPHIGHO2_12_FULL_45_11b | reverse complement strand
ATTCTCGACTGCAGCCACCCGTAGGTGTCTGGACCGTGTCGCAGTTCCAGTGTTGGGGGTCGTGCTCTCACATCCCCTACCCGTCATAGCCTTGGTGAGCCATTACCTCACCAACAAGCTGATAGGACGCAGGATCTTCCGAAAGCGATAAATCTTTACCAAATACACTCTCGTATATATGGACCATGGGGTATTAGTCCGCCTTTCGGCGAATTATTCCCCACTTTCGGGTAGATTTCCAACGTGTTACTAACCCATTTGCCACTATCCCGCCAGCGTTCGTCTTGCGACGAGCATTGGCGGGACCGTTCGACTTGCATGCCTTATCCATACTGCCAGCGTTCAGCCTGAGCCAGGATCAAACTCTTAATAGTGACCATGAACCCGGGGGGATTCATGGTAGGCTTATTCTTTACAATCGCGCAAAATTGCGCAGATTAGTCCATGTCAAATTCCGCAATTTGCATGGGATAAGTTGGCAAGGTTCTGTCAGGCAATCAAAAAAGACTGATACAGTCGTATTTAGCAGTATAGCCGTGTAAAAAGCGATGTCAACTATTTAAATACCAATACAAGCACGATGGTAAGTATTATCCCGATAATTGCTCCTATAATCGCTTCAAGCGGCTTATGACCAAGCTGTTTTTCTAATGGGGGGAACGATTCCTGCTCTTTTTTAGGGAGTAGTGCAATTAGGCGTCCAAGGGCTTCTCCGTGGCGCCCTAAGAATATTCTCATGCGCAATGCGTCGTCTAAGATCACAACGGCTATAACCACTGCAACGGCGAATAAGGGGCTAGTAATACCAGAGGTATATGCAACGAGCGTTACCATGGAAAAAGCGAATGCAG
>MHHS01000009.1:15632-16241 GCA_001817115.1 Candidatus Andersenbacteria bacterium RIFCSPHIGHO2_12_FULL_45_11b | reverse complement strand
GCATGCCGCCATAATGCGGAAGATGCCGGATTGTATCGTTCATTTCAGAATGCCATGACCTGTTAAAGAATCGTTTAGAGAACTGCGTGGCAAGGCCAACGAGTAATGGGATAAGGAAATAAAATGTAGTCATGAAGTGGTGTTCGCTCTCCACGCAGCAATGTCTGCGTGATTCCCTGATAATAATACATCTGGCACATTCCAGGAATTGTATTTTTCCGGTTTTGTATATTGAGGAGCTTCTATGTAGCTTTCAGGTTTTAGCTTGTAGCTGTTAGAAGGCGAAAACGATTCGTCGAGCAGGGATGCTGGGTTTCCTAATACACCTGGCAATAAGCGCGCCACGGCTTCTGTGATCACTAATGCGCCAAGTTCTCCTCCGGCGAGTACGTATGGCCCAATAGAAAGCTCTCCGTCTGCCAGATAGTCAGCTACCCGCTGATCGATGCCTTCGTATCTGCCGCAAATAAGAACCAGGTGATCAAGCTTCGAGTATTCCATTGCTTGTTGTTGATTGAATTGCTTGCCTCGAGCAGAGAGCACGAATATTTTTCTTGAGCTACTTTTGTGCTCAGCTTCAATGGCCATGAGTGCTTTATGGATTGGTTC
>MHHS01000009.1:11897-15622 GCA_001817115.1 Candidatus Andersenbacteria bacterium RIFCSPHIGHO2_12_FULL_45_11b | reverse complement strand
TGGAATACTTCCGGGAACAATGTGAGAATATCTACGCGCATGCAGTTGATTATAGCATCTAATTAGCTTTATTCGTCATCCCGGCCTCCGAGCCGGGATCCACGTCGTATTTTCTGGTTTCCGGGTCAAGCCCGGAATGACGCAACAAAAAACCCGCATGAAGCGGGTTAATTGCTCTGATGAAAGATCTCTTATAAATCTAAGTCGTCGATTGCTTGCTCAACAGATTGCGCTGGTGCAGGAGTCTCGGTTGCGGGAGCTTCTGATGAGGCAGTTGCTACCGGGACAGCTCCCTCCATTGCTGGGCGAGCTGGTCGGCTAGAACCTTCTGGTTCATTAATCTTTAAGTTAACTCGAGCATTGTTTCTTGCGCCGATTACGCGAAGAAGCGTACGGATAGACTTTGCAGTCGCTCCTTGGCGTCCGATAATTTGCCCCATATCTTCTGGGTTAACGGTGAGGGTGATAAGTACGCCCATCTCGTCAATTGTTCGGTCAAGTTTTACATCATCTGGGTGGTCTACGATAGATTTAACTACGTATTCCACGAACTCTACATCATGAGACTGTCGATCATTTTCCATAGGAATTGAATATGAACACATTACCAATTAATGCTTATATGGTAGCAAAAAGCTTGCTATTCGTCAAATTACTTTGCTGGAGCCGGTTCCGCTTGCTTTGGCTTTGGAGTAAAAAGAGCCTTCTTTTCCCCAGTAATAATTTTATTGGTAATCAGGAGATTGTATACGGTATCTGACGGTTGAACTCCTTTGCTCATCCAGTTTTTAACCGCTTCCGTATCAACGCTGAATGTGCTGGTATGCGGGTTGTAGGATCCGATATCCTCGATGAATCGTCCCTTAATTGGGGCGTGTCCATCAGCAACAACAACGCGATATGTGGCATATCCGCGTTTTCCTCGTCGTTGTAATCGAATTCGTAACATAGGTGTCATCATACTCACATAGGGTATGGGAGTCAAGTTTTCGCGTACGGGGCGTTATACAGGCATTTGTTTCGCTTCAGGGGCTTGTTCAACGTAATCAAGAATCTTTACCGAATACAGAGTAGATATGCCGTTTTTATGCATCGTAACGCCATATAGTAAGTCTGATTGAGACATTGTTTCTCGATTGTGGCTGATAACAATACTTTGCGTGCGCGCGGAGTGCTCTCTCAGGAGTTTTGCGAATCGATGGGAGTTAGCTTCGTCAAGTGCCGCATCGACTTCATCTAGTACGATAAATGGCGGTTTTTGCGCATCAAGAATCGCAAACAGAAGCGCAATGGAAGTAAGTGCCCGTTCCCCGCCAGATAATAGGGTTATGTGCCGAGATCGTTTCCCCGGAGGAATCACAGAAATTTCAATTCCCTGCTCCGTTGCTTCGAGAGTGGCGGATCCTCCGCCGAATAATAGCGTAAAATACTTTGAAAAGTGCTCCGTGATTTCTGAGAATTTTCGTGCAAAATTTATTTTCATCGTACTTGATACTTCATCGATGCTCTGGGCAATTCGTTGCATGGTTTGCTGCACATCCTCGAATTGTGCAGATAATCCGTCGAAGCGTGCCTTTGTTTCTGCATGCTCCGTTGCTACCAGTTCGTCCCGTTCTCCTATTGTGGCAATTTTTGCAGCAAGTGCGCGCAATTCCTGCTCGGTAACCGCAGTCTCTTGTTTTGAAGGCGATGTTTGGATGTGTTCAAGTGCTGCGGAACCGCATTCTCGTAAAATTTCTTGCTCCAGCGCTGCGACGCTTTGTGTTTGTTGGTCAAGAAGCGCTGTGAGCGATGCCTCCTCCCGCTCTGCCTGCAGTTCTGCCTGGCGAGCTTGTTCTAGGTTGTCAGAAGACGGAATGGGGGTAGTAATGCCCAGTTTTTCTATTACATGCTGAATTCGTTGTATTTCCGCATCAGATGGCTTGGTAATGCTTGGGAGGCGCTGTAATTGGGCAGTGCGCTCTTCTTCGATTGCGGAAAGTCGTACGAGAAGGATTTGCGGGGATTCTTCTGCGAGCGGGGTTGTCGGAGTGCGAAGAATGGCGATGATAGATCCGAGAACTCGTTTTGCAACTGGTTTCGGCGGAATGATGTCATGCATGATCTGATCAAGAAAATCCTTGCATGCAAGGAGAGTGGATCGAATATCAACGGATGCGGATGTATCGTTGTGGCGGTTAAGCGTTGCTGCCGTTCTCCTTCTTTGTTCCGCAATCTGTGCAAGAGATCGTGTTAATTCTTCCTTTTCTTGCTCATTTCGTTTCCATTGTTCGAGGGCTAGCGTATATCGAGCGCGTTCAGATAATAATTCTTGTTCAAGCGCTGCTTGCGGATTTTTTGCCGACGCAGCAGACAGCACCTGCTTTTCCGCTGTAATTCGGTGGGCACGTGCAGATATAATGCGCTGGTGTATTTGCTTAAGCTGTTGATGAGTACCTGCTGGTTGTGCAGAGTTTGCATGCCAGGCGGCGTGATAGTACGCCAATTGCTTTTCTGTATATGCTGCAAGATAGTTATCTCGCTCGTCGTACCGGTCTATTTGGCGCTGTAGAAAGGTGAGTCGCGGGCGCAATTCATCAAGAATAGTCTGTACTTCAAGCGCATGCTCCTGGGCTTTCTTTATTTTTTGCTGCGATTGCACGATTTTAATCTGCAGAGATTTAATTCCTGTTGCTTCATTAAATAGCTCGCGCCTTCCTTCCGGGTTTGCAGTAAGGTATTGGTCGATCATGCCCTGAGAGATGACGGTATAGCTTTTTGCTCCGATTCCCGCTTCTGCAAGCATTTGCTGCAAGTCAATGAGTCGAACTGCTTCGTTATTGATAGTGTATTTGCTTTCCCCTGCACGGCTCAACGTTCTCGTGATGGCGATTTCATTTGCAGATATGGGAAATCGGCCAGATGTGTTATCAAAAAGCAGCGTTACTTGAGCGCGAGATGCGTGTTTTGCATCGCCGGAATAGATAACATCAGAACGTTCCTTTCCGCGCAGAGCTTTCATGGATTGTTCTCCTAATACCCAGCGAATAGCCTCGGCTACATTTGATTTCCCGCTTCCATTAGGGCCGATGACGCCCGTTACGCCTGGACCGAACGTAAGGTGTGTAGGGCGCGCAAATGATTTGAATCCTTGAATTGCAACGGAAGTAAGGCGCATCGGGATGTTATGTTTTCAAATCGTTTTCAAGGTTTGCAAGCGCCTGTTTTGCCGCCTGTTGCTGAGCTTCTTGCTTGCTGCTCCCGCTGCCTTCACCCATGTTTTTTTCATGAAGGAATACTCCTATTACAAATTGTTTTTCATGATCAAGGCCGGACTCTTTGAGTACTTTGTACACGGGGGTTATGCGAAAACGATCTTGCGCCAATTCTTGAAATTTGCTCTTCGTATCTATATAGAGTCCTTTTTCCACTACTTCAGGGAGCTTCGAAATAATAAATGTTGTAATAACGTTTTTTGCTGCACTATATCCCTGGTCTTTATAAATAGCGCCGATAATTGCCTCAACGGCATTTGCTAAAATATATTGGCGAGCTTTGCCCGTATCTTTTTTCTCTCCTCGAGATAGCAGCAGGAATGGTTCGATATCCATCTCAAAGGCAATTTTTGAAAGCATTTCACCTCGCACAATGGCAGAGCGTAAATTTGTCAGCTCGCCTTCCGGGAGCGGATAATTTTGATACAGGTAATCCGTTACAACTAACTCTAATACCGCGTCCCCGAGGAA
>MHHS01000009.1:7522-11858 GCA_001817115.1 Candidatus Andersenbacteria bacterium RIFCSPHIGHO2_12_FULL_45_11b | reverse complement strand
TTCGTTGAGGTATGAGCGATGCGTGAGCGCCTGCAGAAGTGTTTTTTCATCAGAAAGAGAAACTCCTAGCCGTTCGATGAGTGGCGCAAGTGAGGGTAATGCTTCCATAGTTATGCTGCTTTTTGAGATTCTTCAAGATTTTTATAAATAGTTCCAAGGACTCCGTTTACGAACTTTCCGGAGGATGGCCCTCCGAATGTTTTTGCCAATTCAATTGCTTCATTGATGGCAACTTTTGGTGGCACATCTGGCGCATGAGCCAAGGTGAGTTCAAAAATGCCGATACGGAGGACGTTTCTGTCCACTGTTGTGATTTGGTCTAACGGCCAATCTGGTGCAGATTTTTCAATAATTGCATTAATCGTATCAAGATTGTCCCGTACGCCGTACACGAGAGAGAAGATAAAGTCTGTATCGTCTAATCCTGGAGCAAATTCTTCAATATTATGCAGTGCGATAGGCTTAAGCGTTTCTGGGGTCATGCTGCGCATATCCCATTCAAACAATGTTTGGAGTGCTATAGATCTGCTTAAGTGACGATTTGCCATAGATAGAATGTACTGTATTGTTTATACCCCTTTTGTGAAGGGGTATCAAGATTGAATTATGCCTGCGATTTTCGCGCTTTGTCTTTGCGTTTTTCTTCCACTTTTTCTGCTTTCTTAGTAACCGAAATAACGGATCTGCCTCGGTATGTTCCGCATGTTGCACATGCAGTGTGAGATTGTACCGGAGATTTGCAGGAAGGGCATGTGGAAAGACTCATGCTCGTTCGGCCATGATGGCTGCGTCGCATGCCTGTCTTTGACTTTGGGGTTCGCTTCTTTGGTACTGCCATAGATTTAGCTTATAGCTTATAGGGTGTTAGCTTATAGACGATACAGTCGCATGTCAAGTAAGTAATTTTGCAATTGGCGCATAGCTTTTCCGGTGATGCTTTGTTGCCCCGTGCTGCTCAAGTGCTTCCATGTGCTGTTTTGCCCCATAGCCCTTGTGAGACTTAAAACCGTATTCAGGACACAAGCCATCAAGCTCCTGCATGATCCGGTCTCGCGTTACTTTTGCGAGGATGCTCCCTGCCGCAATTGAATACGAAAGTTGGTCGCCCTTTACTACTGCTAGAGAGAAAATAGATGGATGGATGGTGTTGCTTGCACCGTCTATTAATAGCATGTCTGGGACGATGTCTAAATTTTCAATTGCCCTGCGCATTGCAAGGTGGGACGCGTTTCTGATATTTAGCGAATCTATTTCTTCCACGCTTGCTTGGCCAATTGCATAGGCATCGGCGATTTCTTGTATAAAAACAAACGCTCTTTCCCGCTGTTTTGCAGATAGCAATTTACTATCTCGAAGAGGGATTTTTTTAGATTGTTCCGTAATTTTCTCTAAAGCAGGTTCGGAAAAGATCGCAGCGCCCGCAACCACTGGTCCCGCCAGAGCGCCCATACCAGCCTCATCAATACCAGCAATACGAGCAACGCCTTGCGACCAATACTCGTGTTCAATAAAAAAGGTCGGTGTTTTCATAGTTTACTCTGAGTGTAGCGAAGAGTGCCCTCGAAAGGAATTGGTCGCCACTTCGGCGACCGCCCGCTGAATTAGCGGGCGAACCGTACAGGGTGCCCCCAGCAGGAATCGAACCTGCATAGGACCCTTAGGACGGGTCTATTTTATCCATTAAATTACAGGGGCGTAGTTTTTACTATAAAGACTTGCGTTGAAAGCGTCTACACGGCACTATTTCACCCATAGCCTTATTATCTTTATGCGTATGCAATTATCACTTACAAACAAGAATATCGGAATCGGAATATTGGTTATTGTGGGGATTTTTCTCGTTCTTGGCATGTTTGCACAGCCGATTGATAATAGGAAAGATGTAAGTTTATCGCAAATTGTGGATGAAATTGGAAAAAATAACATCTCAAATATTACGGTGGATCAGAGCGACCTTATTGCCACGCTAAAAAGCGACGCTTCACAGAAGCTAGTAGCGCAAAAAGAAAACGATGCGTCAGCTACTGATACATTCCGAAATCTGGGAGTCTCTGAAGATACGCTCAAAAATCTGGATTTCACCATTAAAAAACCTTCAGGGGTCTCTTTTTGGACTGCGACGCTTGTTCCTGTAGTTCTGCCGTTTATCCTTCTCGCCTTTTTCTTGTGGTTTATGATGCGCAGTGCGCAAAATATGGGTAATCGTGCAATGTCTTTCGGACAAACACAGCAAGGGCCAGTAGATCAAAGTAAGAAAAAGAAAACAACTTTTGCTCAAGTAGCGGGAAATGAAGAGGCGAAGCAGGAGTTGATAGAAATTGTTGAGTTTTTGAAGCACCCGAAGAAGTTTCAGGAAATCGGAGCGCGTATTCCCAAGGGGGTGCTATTAATTGGAGCCCCTGGAACAGGTAAAACGCTGATGGCGCGGGCGGTGGCGGGAGAAGCTGGAGTTCCCTTCTTCAGTATTTCCGGATCTGAATTCGTGGAGATGTTCGTAGGGGTTGGCGCTTCTCGGGTTCGGGATTTGTTTGCGAAAGTAAAAAAGAATGCTCCTGCTATTTTGTTTATCGATGAAATGGACGCAGTGGGCCGTCATCGAGGAGCTGGATTGGGTGGAGGGCACGACGAGCGCGAACAAACGCTCAACCAAATTCTCGTGGAAATGGATGGATTCGAGCAAACAGATAACGTGATTGTACTTGCAGCTACGAACCGCCCAGACGTACTCGACCCCGCCCTGCTCCGCCCGGGACGATTCGACCGCCAGGTAACTATGGAATTGCCGGATATTAAAGAGCGAGAGGCGATCCTGAAAATTCACGCTGTGAAAATCCCTATCGAGGCAGACGTTGACTTGCGAAACATTGGAGAGCGAACTCCTGGGTTTTCTGGTGCTGATTTAGCGAATCTTATAAACGAAGCTGCAATATTCGCTGCACGAGAAAATAAAAAGAAAGTATCCCAGCGCCATATCGAAGATAGTATTGAAAAAGTGCTTCTTGGGCCGGAAAAACGAAGCAAAGTATACTCGAAGCAAGAAAAAGAACTTACTGCATATCATGAGGCCGGGCATGCAATCGTTGCATACTATACCCCTGATTCCGACCCAGTGCGCAAGATATCCATTATTTCCCGAGGATTTGCTGGTGGATACACGCTAAAACTTCCTGAACAAGATAAGCGTTTACACACCAAGACGGGATTCTTGAGCGAACTTGCAACATTAATGGGCGGGTACACTGCGGAATTGTTTAAATATCAGGAACTTACGACGGGAGCAAGTAATGATTTGATGAAAGCGACAAAACTTGCGCGTAGAATCGTGATGCAATTTGGAATGTCGAAGCTGGGTCCAGTAACTTTTGGGCAAGAAGATCATCAAGTATTCCTTGGGAAAGATTTTAGCGAAGGCCGCGACTATTCTGAAAAAACAGCATCGATGATTGATGATGAAGTGTCCGACATTCTTAAGGATGCTCAAAAGCGTGCGGATGAAATTATTAAAGAGCACGCAGATAAATTAGAGCTCATCTCATTGCGTCTTATTGAAAAAGAAACAATCGGCCAAAAAGAATTCGCAGACCTCATGGGCGGCATAGATCCGGATGTTACGAAAGAAGACGCGGTGGCAAAGCCAACGGTATAAAATAGTGTTTACACTGAGCGAGGACTTGCATAGCAAGGCCGAGTCGAAGTGCGCACGAGAAGGATCGGTCGCCAGTTCGGCGACCGCCCGCTGAATTAGCGGGCGAACTTGTAGTGTGCGCGCGAATGGAATCGAACCAGCAACCTCTTCCATGTCAAGGAAGCGCTCTACCACTGAGCTACGCGCGCTTTGCACGCACTATAGCCAAATATCCTGTGCTGTGCAATAAATAAGCATACGGGTCTGTAGCTCATTGGTAGAGCGTGTGTCTTATAAGCACATGGTAGGTGGTTCGATTCCCCCCAGGCCCACATATGAAAAAAAACTACAAAGGAACAATCGTTGAGGAAAGTTTAGAAGATAATCGCGTACTGAACGATGTTTATGTTATTGGCTTTTACATATCAAAAGAAGAAAATCCACAAGATAGATGGCATTTGTTTACCGTCAATGTATCCGCTGATGATATTCAGAAACTCTCTGGATTCATCAAACCGGGCTGGTACATGCACTTTTGGAAAGATCGGGACATTGTTGCCGTTTTTAAAGACAAGATTTTTGAGTTCAAGCGTGAAGATAAATCGTCTTGGAAAGATGCAGTAGATTACGGTTTATCTCTTGGTATTCCAATTGAACAACTTGATTTTGTTATTGAGGAGTAGATACCTATGCCGTCGGCCGGCGGTTCGA
>MHHS01000009.1:0-7477 GCA_001817115.1 Candidatus Andersenbacteria bacterium RIFCSPHIGHO2_12_FULL_45_11b | reverse complement strand
CGGGCCTACATTCTAAAAGAAAAAACAGGCCGTTTCTCGAATTATTCGAGACGTGCCTGTAGTGTGTCATGGGATTTATTGATTTGATTGTCTTTGGAGCTCTGCGTTCGCTGTTTTGTCTACGAGCCAAGCTAACCCTAAAGTCATTGCTGGCAATAACACAAATCCTTGACTCGGTTTCCAGAACAGAGCCGTGCAGCTAGTTAATGTGGCCAAAATAAACGCTTTGCTCGCAAGTTTGAGTATATATGGATCGTCGTACAGGACCGAAAGGACAAGAAACCAGCATCCGAACAAGACAGCAGAGTATGCTATGCACACGAGCGTTTCGTAGTCCATGACTAATCCCTTTCTATTGTGAAATGAGCGAATTCGTCACTACCCCTCGCAAGTATGTGAAGAGCGAGCCTATATTGTCAATTAGTTTTATTCAAACCTCAACGCTTCAATTGGATCTTTCGCAGCCGCTTTGCGAGCCGGATACAGGCCGAAAATGAGTCCAATGGCTGTAGATACCCCAACCCCTAATGCAATCGCTCCTAGGGGCAATGTGAACGGCCAGTCGAGGGCAAAATAGGTTTGTGCGATCGTGCTTACGAGCGCAGAAATAGTAATTGCAATGCTGGTGCCTAGAACTCCCCCGGCAAATGTAAGGATAAGCGCTTCAATCATAAACTGCAGCAGAATATTTTCATTTGTTGCCCCAACTGCCTTTCGTAGCCCAATTTCCTGTGTCCGCTCTGTTACAGACACGAGCATGATGTTCATAATACCGATTCCTCCGACCATTAATGAGATGGATGCGATAGCAACGAGGAATATGGTAAGAACTTGAGTAACGGTGCTTACTGTTGCAACAATCGTTTTTTGGGTGACTACGAAGAAATCGTCTTTAGATGGATCGGTGATATTGTGCGTCTCTCGTAACGTAGCAGTAATGTCTGCAGCTACTTGGTCTACATCTGCATCCGGCTTTGCTCGCAGAAAGATTTCATGGAAGTAATCTATGCCCAATAATGTTTTTTGCGCAGTTGAGTATGGTAGAAGCCCGATGTCGTCGACGTTAAATGCCGTGACCTGTCCTTTTGATGGCAAGATGCCAACAACTTGAAGTTTTTGCCCGTGGACAGTTACAAATTGCCCTAAGGCATCAGAATCCCCGAATAATTCTTGCTTTACTTTGCTGCCGATAACAATTACTTTCGCATACGTTTTTACATCATCTTGGCTGAAAAATGATCCTTGATCTGGGTACACGTTAAACACCTCTCCAAGCGCGTTCGGCGTCCATCCAAGCACGGTGGCGCGGTAGACGGAATTTTGGTAGGAAATAACCCCTGGAACGAGCACTGCGGGGTCGGCTGTCTGCAAATCAGGGACGTTGACTGGTTTAAGGAGAGCATCTACGTCTCGCTGTTTCAGAGAGTCGCTCAGCAGCGTTTCTGCGGCATCTGTCGGTTGTGTTGGTTGTCTGCCCGGGCGCAGAATGATGGTATTTGCTCCAATGCTTTGTACTTGGTTTAGGATAAGTTTTTGGGCTCCTTGGCCAAGCGCGATCACAAGGACGATTGCCATAACCCCGATGACGATTCCAAGAATCGTAAGTAAGGAGCGGCCCCAGTTCGCCTTAAGAGCGCGAATAGATGTTTTAATTGTTGCATTGATGTTCATTTGGCGTAATGGCTATGAGTTGAGACAACCTCTCGATCGCTGCAGATGAGGCCGTCAGCAATTGTGATGATGCGATTTGCATATTCCGCAGCAGTCGTTTCATGGGTGATGACGATGATTGTTTTTCCCTGCTGATGCAATTTTTCGATAGTCCTCATGACGGATCGGCCTGTTTTTGAGTCAAGATTGCCGGTAGGTTCGTCTGCGAAGATAATTTTCGGGTCATTCACGAGTGCTCGGGCGATTGCTACGCGTTGGCGCTCTCCTCCAGATAGCTGGCTTGGCATGTGGCTCAAACGATGCATAAGCCCAACATGCTCCAGCGCAATTTTGGCCTTTTGTTCATATTCTTTTTTTGGGACTTGGGAGTAATAGAGCGGCAGCATGACATTTTCGAGGACAGTGGTTCGCTTTAATAAGTGAAACGCCTGGAACACGAATCCGATGGATGCATTTCGAATTCGGGCTCGTTCCAGATCAGATAGTATTAATGTATCTTGTCCCGCAAATAGATACGAACCAGTTGTTTGTCTGTCTAGTAAGCCCAAAATGTGGAGCAATGTGGATTTGCCGGAACCGGACGGACCCATAATAGACACAAATTCTCCCTCTTCAATTGAAAAAGAGATACCGTGCAATACGGATGTTGCAGTTTCTTCACTGGTATATTCCTTTGTAATATTCTCCAGTTGAATTAACGCCATGGACTATGGGTTTACGAGCGTATCTCCTTCCTTAATACCCGATGTAATTTCTTCTAATCCTTCAGAGCCAATAAGTCCTGTTGTTACTTCCACTTCCGTTGTTTCCCCCGGCGCTGTTTGTTTGGTTACGTATGTTTTTCCAGATTTTGTGGTGACCGCTCTTCGTGGAATTGCAATAACGTGCTCGCGCTTATCTGCATGAACGGTAATATTGGCTGTAATTCCGGGTCGGATGTTTGGCTGTTGCTCGTCTATGCGCAACACAACGTGGAAAGTTGGAACCCCTTGAATTGCTTTTGCCGCAGGATATATCTGCGTAATGGTAGCAGTAATCGGTTGCTCTGAAGAAAGTGCATCGAATGTGACGGATGCCCGCATATTATTTGCGAGTGTTAGTGCGTCTGTTTCTGGAACGTCAGAACTGATTTGTAAGTCGCTCGTTTGCGCAACAGTAAGAACGGGGTTTCCAATAGACGCGAACTCACCTGCAGTTATGATCTTTTGAGTAACCACGCCGGCAAAAGGTGCTCGCAAAATGTTTTTCGCTGCAGTTGCCTGGGCTAGCTGAGTGAGTGCGTCAAGCGAGGATAGGCCTGTAGCGTCTTTAGCTGCCTGTTGCGTGTTGATATATTGGGTATATGCTGCATCTGTTGCGTGTTTTGCTGCGTTGTTAGAAGTTTGTACGGTTTTTAATGCTGTTGTTAGGGCGGTTTGTGCTGTGTTGTATGCTGATTTGCTGGAAATCACTGTTGAGTATGTTGTAAGAGTTGCGGAATCGTCACTCTCTGTTTCGGATTTTTTTTGCGTGTATACGTTGGTGGCTGCGTCTAGGACTGCTTTTGCATCTCGGACAGCTTGCTTTTTTGCAGCAATAAGCTTGGTATTTTCTGAAGCAGTGTCTTTTTGGGTTTGCGACGCATTTTGCCATGCGGTATACGCAATAGATGCTGCGCTTGCTTTATCCGCCTGGGCTTTTGCTATCTGCAGAGAAGCGCTTTGTGGATCCAGGCTTGCCAGCTGTTGGCCCTTCTTTACAATGTCCCCAACCTGTACAGACACATCTTTCACGGTCCCTGAAGTCTCAAATGCTACGTCGGCTGATTGTATAGGTTCTGTATAGCCGGTAAAGGTAATGTCTTTTACTACTGTTTGATATTGGGCAGTGATGGTTTTTATCGGTTTTGCCTGGTTTCCCGCAACGATACGCCAGCCAATAAACCCAATAATGCCCGCAATAAGTATGGCGGGGATAGCCGTTTTCGCCCATGTTTTCATATTCTAAGGAGTATAGCACGATTCGCTTTTTTGCAAGTATTATGCGTACACTAGGACGTATGAAGCAAGAAAGCACCATAAAAGAAGCGCAATCAGGCCAGCGCCTCGATGTATTTTGTACAGGCTTGTTAGGGCATTTGTCTCGTGCTGCAATCCAGCGCGCTATCAAAGAACAGCAGATTTTGGTGAATAGTCAGGAGACACGGGCAAAATATATTGTGAAAATTGGCGATATTGTAACGATTAATCTTCCGGAAGCTCAGAAAGCTGTAGCTGCAGAGAAAAAGGATGTTCGTTTGCATGTATTGTATGAGGATCGGGACGTGGTGGTGGTTAATAAGCCCGCAGGAGTTGCGGTGCATCATGGTGTTGGAATTCGCTCTGGAACGGTTTCTGACTGGTTTGTACAGCACTATCCGGATGCGAAAAACATTGGCGAGCAAGAAGGCCGGGCAGGAATTGTGCATCGTCTTGATAAGGATACAAGTGGTGTTTTGATAGTAGCTAAGCACGAACAAGCGCTCGAAATGCTGAAAAAGCAATTTTACGACCGACGGGCAAGAAAGGAATACGTCGCCTTAGTTTTCGATGTTCCAGGTGGAAAAGAAGGTAGAATTACTAAATCAATCGGGCGAAGCCGGAAAAACCCCATGCGCCGTGCTGTAGACGAGGAGGGAAAAGAAGCTGCAACGGAATGGAAGATAGAGCGCCGATTCGGAGAGAAGTTCGCATTGCTTCGGGTGTTTCCATTTACAGGGAGAACACATCAAATCAGGGTTCACTTGCATCATCTTGGGTACCCTATCGTTGGGGATCAGTTGTATGCATTCAAAAAGAAGAAACAGCCTGAAGGAGTGCATAGGCAGCTTCTGCATGCGGAGAAACTAACTATTATGCTGCCGAATGAAAAAACAAAGACATTCGTTGCTCCTCTTGCTGATGATTTTGCTCATGTGCTTGAAATACTTTCTGCAAAAAAATGGCCGAGGAAAATAGTAAAACAATAGAGCAGGAGGGATTTATTCGAGTTGAGCGGGATGACCGCCTTTTAGACGTGTTCCCAAAAGAAACAATTGAAAAAGGAGTGCAATTATGGGAAAAATGGACAGATACAAAAGTTGAAATAATCCGTATTCATCTTCCGAAAGGTGCAAAAGGAGTAACGCGGCATGTATTTTCACGAAAAGAAATTGAATATGCTCTGCTCAACCTCAAAAAAATTGAATTATAGATATTAGACTAAGGTTTATTTGCTAGCAGCCAGTATAAGAGCGCCATTCTCACAAAAATACCGTTTTGTATTTGCTCAAAATACATAGCTCTCGGATCTGCATCCACTTCCGTAGCAATCTCGCCTACTCGTGGCAATGGGTGCATGATAACGCCGTCAGACTTCAGCACTTTTAGAGTCTTTTTATTAATGACGTAGTTTTGCTGCAATTTTTTATATGTAGCTTGATTTTGAAACCGCTCTTTTTGAATACGAGTTACGTATAAAGCATCAACTTGCTCTTTAACGGCAGTAAGGTTGTCTACTTCTTCCCAGGTTACTCCAATATGTTTGTAGGCTGGCGGCATTCTTAGCTGAGGTGGAGATACGAGAATAATTCGCACATTCTCGTAGAGAGTCAGTAGTTTGACGAGAGAGTGAACAGTACGCCCATACAATAAATCGCCCACCAGGGCGATTGTTTTGCCGTTCAGCGAACCCCCTAAGTGACGTAAGAGAGTATAAAGGTCGAGAAGTGCTTGTGTAGGGTGTTCGCCTGCCCCATCTCCTGCATTAATAACCGGAATCAAGGATGCTTTCGCAGCTTTTTCTGCTGTGCCCTGCTCTGGATGACGCAGCACAATAATGTCTGCGTAGGTACCCAAGGTACGAATAGTATCTTCTATCGTTTCACCCTTTGTTGTCGAAGAAGATATATCTGCATTTTCACTCGAAATAACTTGCCCTCCCATTCGATACATCGCTGTTTCAAAAGAAAGCCTCGTGCGAGTGCTGGGTTCGTAAAATATGGTAGCAAGTAGTTTATGCCGGAGAAGTTCTAAGCGTTCAACATCAGGCATTCTTCGTAGTCGGTCGGTAGCCTGGAATAATTGTTTTAGCAGGTGTAAATCAGTAAACTGATCAGTCGAAACAATATGCTTTAGATGATTCTCTGGTAAGGCGATATGCATCTAAAAGGTAAGTATACACTATTTTGGTGCCCAGGGTGGGAATCGAACCCACAAGCCATTTCTGGCAGCTGATTTTAAGTCAGCAACGTTTACCATTTCGCCACCCGGGCAGTTTAAGTATTTATAGTACTAGACCGCTTCCAACCAACATAAGAGTTTGCGCATGCTTTGGCAAGGATACTCTTTCTTGGCATGGCTAGAGCGTTTTTATAGTATATATGATTAAGAATATGACGTGCAGCCATTTTGCCAAATTTGAGGACATGCATATCATTGTGATCAGCAACGGGACGATGGATAATAACCCCATTTCCACCGAGGATAGTTTTAGCTGAAACCTGGAGCCACGTAATAAAATGAAGCGAAGCTGAGTAAATTCTCACTTCCCACTGTTCACAGTGATTGCTTGGGTGAATCCAGCGGTTAATATTCCCATCTCCATCTATAACTCCTCGGAAAAAGTCTCTAAAATATGAATCCGGAATTTCCAATGCTCCTATTGTGAGAGATTTCTTTGGAGTGAGCCCAATACTAACTAGGTATTTATAGAGACGAACATCCCCAAGTGATAGCATTCCATACTTTTTTTCTGGGTTTCCTCCTCTTCCCTTCATTGTTATTTTATTACTCAAGCCCAAAGTGACTTTGATTTGCTCAAGGAAATCGACGTCTTTAGATGTAATAACAATATGTCTCCCATCGATACTCAAATTACCATCCGTAGCAATAAGTCCTACAAGGTACCAAAAGTGCTCAGGAGCAGTATTTCCTAAGTTGATCACGTATACATTATACCATTTCTTATCTTATCCGAGGCCATGGCCGGAATCGAACCGGCGTATAAGGGTTTTGCAGACCCATGCCTTACCACTTGGCGACATGGCCGTATACATGTAATACCAAACAAATAGGTCTTTGTATAGCACATGACCCCTCCAGGTGGCGGGGTCATGATTATATTATTCAGTCTTCGGCTCTTCTGGCGCTTCCTGCTTCTCGGCTTCTTTTGTTTCCTGTTCTGCATGCTCTTTCGCCTCTTCTGCTAAGCGTTTTTTATCAGATTCTTCTTTCTCGTGGCGTTGCATTGCAAGTTCATCTTCTTTTACTCTTCGTCGGCCTTCGTGGCGAAGGTAGTTTAGCTGCGCTCGTCGAACCTTCTGGCGCTTTACGATTTCAATATTTGTGATCAGTGGGCTATAGAGCGGGAACACGCGCTCAACGGCGAATTTCCCTGTTTCTCTGCGAACAGTAAATGATGTAGAAGGACCGCTTCCTCGTACGCCAAGGACGGTGCCTTCAAATGCCTGCACTCGCGTTTTATCTCCTTCCACGATTTTTGTACCGATACGAACGATGTCGCCTGGGCGCAAAATCGGGCGGTCTACCCCCTTAATTTGTGCTAATTCAAATAAACGTAATGCGTCCATAGATAGGGGGTATTATTGCGGATCCCCTAATAAAAGTCAATTATTTTCCTGGGAGAGATTCTATCTGGGCACTGATTGTTTGGATTCCGAAGCTGACGGCTTCCTGCCGGGTAGGCATCCATATATCCAAAAATAAAGATTGGTCATATCTGCTGTTCATGCGGTCCTCTACGGTAAACACTTCAGAGCCGATGCGGACACGGGTGCCGATAGGGAGAA
>MHHS01000008.1 GCA_001817115.1 Candidatus Andersenbacteria bacterium RIFCSPHIGHO2_12_FULL_45_11b | reverse complement strand
AACTTCTTCAGGCTCTTATCGGGAATATTGGAACAGGTACGGGCGGAATTCCGAGGCCTACGCCGACGGCGACCGTGATGCCTAGTCCCCTGATTCTTGGGGATCCATTTTCAGCCACGCATCTTGTCAATCAGTTTATGACGAGCGGAGTGCCGCAATCTGCAATCAGTACGATGATTGATTCCGTGTCATCTATATTTACCCATGCGCCTGTTGGAGAAACGACGATACCGTAATATCTTCACGCAATAGATGGTAGACTGTAGATTGTAGGTTATGCACTATAGATATCTGCCATGAGCGAACTATTTAAAAAACTTATCGTACTGCTCGTGGTTGCTGGCATATATTCTGCAAGTAATGTAGTTGCGCAGCAGCAGATCGGCCCCGTTCGCGTGCCGCGGCAAACGAACGATCCGTCTATTCATGAAGGGCTATCGGGCATACAAAGCGCAGGGTACAAGCAAGGCATTAATCCATTGATTGGAAATCTTCCCGCCAGCTATTCGCCATTTCATGGTATCGGAGTTGCAATCGGAAGCTTGGTGCTGCCGTTTTATCATATTGCGCCTGTTCCCGCTGATCCGTCGCTATATGGATTCAAACCGACCGTTCAGCAGATGTATCCGTACGGATATTCAGAAACGGCAAAGAACCCGAGCCGGCTAGACCCGGGCGTAAAAGCAATCGGCGGGAAAAATGTTACAGATGTAGCTAAACCAGGGACTCCCGGGGATAAAGGCCCCGGGGGGTTGTACTGGGTGGGGTATCCGCGGCCGGGAAATGTAGAAATACCGCCCGCATTTCAAACAGTACATCATCAATACGATTGTTTTTGCAGGTGGGATGAAATTATAGAGTGCCCATTAGTTGAAAGTCCGTTTTGGCATGTGGCGTTTGGCGCTCCAGAAGTGGGTTTACATTTATTTCCTGTATCTTGTCAAGCATGTTTTACTACGCACATTGTAAAACACGATTTTTATGTGGGGCAAAATAAACAAGGGGTATTCAGCGGGTATCCATTTTCATATCCTAATGATCCGGGATACCAGGAGTGTCTCCGCCAGAGCCAGGAAAGCTACGCTGCGTCCGGCACAGGAGGAAGTCCGCAGAACCAGTATTACGGGTTGTAAGAGCGTGCTTCGCATAATTCGAACAGAAATGTTACAATTTTTGTATGAAGAAGAATCGTAGTATTGCGCTATTTGAAGGCAGGAAAATTCGTCGACAGTATAACGAGAAGACTGAAACGTGGTGGTTTTCTGTGGTGGATGTTATTGCTGTGCTTATAGATCAGCCTGATTTTCAAACTGCTAGAAAGTATTGGAATAAGTTAAAAGAAAGGCTTGTAAAAGAGGGTAGTGAACTGGTGACAAAATGTCACCAGTTGAAAATGATCGCAGATGACGGAAAAATGCGTTTAACGGATGTTGCTGATCCGGAAACGCTGCTTCGCCTGATTCAGTCCGTGCCGTCTAAAAAAGCAGAGCCGATCAAGCTGTGGCTTGCAAAAGTGGGATATGAGCGGATGCAAGAAATGGCAGATCCGGCAAAGGCTCTGGATCGCGCGAGAGAGACATGGAAAAAACATGGACGAAGCGAAAAGTGGATTCAACAGCGGATGCTGGGGCAAGAAACGCGTAATAAGCTCACGGATTATTGGAAAACACACGATATCTCGGAGGGAGAAGAATTCGCTATTCTTACAAATATTATTCACTCTGAATGGGCAGGCATTGGTGTGAAAGATCATAAAAAATTAAAGGGCTTGAAAACACAAAACTTGCGCGACCATATGAGCGATGCGGAGTTAATCTTTACAGCGCTTGCAGAGCTTTCTACCAAGCAAATTGCTGAAAGCGACAATGCAATAGGCATGAAAGAAAATTCGATTGCAAGTAAAAAAGGGGGAAGTATTGCGAAAAAGGCACGATTGGAGTTAGAATCAAGAACTGGTAAAAAAGTTGTTACGAAAAGCAGTTATGTAATTGGTCGGAGACCGAGAAAGCCACTGCGCTGAAAGAACGGAGAATTATGTAATTTATAAGCGTGTGCATAACATATGTGGTATAATTGAATAAATTATTAACTATCTATATAGCACTTTTTTATGACAACTCCGTTTCCAACATTCATTGATCAGTTATCTCGAGCGTGGAAATTATTTTTGAGCAGGTGGGGCACGGCTGTTGTATTAGAGTTGCTGATTATTATTCCTGCATTACTGACGATTCCGCTGATGGTGCAGTATTTGAGCGCGCTATCGCAGGGTGTTGATGTATTTACGGTAGTAGAGCAATCCCCGTATACGGGGCAGTTCTTGATAGGATTTTTCACTGCAATCTTTTTCGGAATCCTTTCCATGACTGCAATGATGCTTTTGTTTACAGCAGAGAAGAAAATTTCTTTGTTCGTAGCGCTTACAGGCGCAGTAAAGGTATATATTCCCGTGCTGTACACCAGTTTTCTTGCAGCATTGCTCGTGGCGATATCATTCTTGCCGTCGGAAGTATTAAACTTTTGGTACCTATCAGTACGCAACACCTTCCCTCTTTCTGAGGGCGGGCTTGCAGCGCTTGATATTGTGGAGTTTGTAGCATTTGTAGCGCTGATGATACCGGCGTTTATCGTTACAATCTGGGTGATGTATGCTCCTCTTGCAGTCGCTTTAAAAGAGACATCTGGAGGAGTGCGCGCGCTCCTATTCTCGAAAGAAGTTGTGCGTAAGCATGTATGGGGTGTTGCATGGAGGATGCTCGGGGCGCTGGTGTTGTTTCAAGTGGTTTCAATTAGCGTGAGCCAACTTCCTATTGCGGGCGTGATTGTGCCGTTTGTGTTAATGATTCTTACTATCGCCTTTTTCGTAGAATTGTACAAAGAGCTCCGCGCTCGCTAAGGCCTAGCGCGCCATGACTTGGGTACTCCTTGCCATACTTGCACATGTTGGCAACGGGGTAGTATTCATTGTTGATAAAAGTTTATTGCAAACAAAAACTGCAATCGGGAAACCGATTGCATATGCATTGTATTCTGCCGCGTTTGCGGGGCTGGCAATTGCTCTTGTTCCTTGGGCGCACATTTTAATTACGCCTTTTTTATTGCAATGGGCATTTATTGCGGGGGCAGTGCATATTGGTGCGCTGTATTTGTTTTTTACTGCGATGCGCGCAGGAGAGCCGTCGCGCGTGGTTCCCATCGCAGGGTCTGCAGTACCATTATTTACTATTCTTTTTGCAGTCACATTTTTAGGGGAACAGTTCGCTGTG
This sequence comes from Candidatus Andersenbacteria bacterium RIFCSPHIGHO2_12_FULL_45_11b, assembly GCA_001817115.1. GTDB lineage: Bacteria > Patescibacteriota > Andersenbacteria > UBA10190 > UBA10190 > HO2-45-11b. The sequence goes on along the minus strand of MHHS01000008.1, from coordinate 29,549 downwards.
AAAGAAGGGTTTGGAATCGCAGCGCTGCTTGCTGGGGGAATGCTGCTGGCAGGGTTTTCATTCCCGCGTATGCGGGAATCTACTCATGGATCCCGGATCAAGTCCGGGATGACAATGCTATTCCCTGTCCTCGCCGGCCTGCTATTTGCCGCATATTTTGCTATTACTAAATATATTTATTCTTATGCTGAAGGGCAGTTTCTTGGCATTTTTATTGTGACGCGCGTGGTGGAGGCAGTAATTGCGGGAGCGGGAATCCTTGTGTTTATTCGCCCCTTCTCCCTGCATAGGGAGAAGGCGGGGAAGAGGGTTTCGTCACGTTCGCGTAATCCTCTCTCTCGCTCTCTCCCTATCCAGGGAGAGAGAAAAACTTGGGCAACTTCCCTGGTCTTTCTCTGTAATAAATCCCTAGCCGCGGGCGCATTTTTATTGCAAACATATGCTATTTCGCTCGGCAGCGTTTCCGTAGTAAATGCGCTGCAAGGCGTGCAGTATGCATTTGTACTAGTGCTCGCGTTGATTGTTTCCCTGTTCTTCCCCAAAATTTTTAAAGAAGAAGTTGGAACAGGGCCGGTGATGCAAAAAATTGCGGGTATTGTTCTAGTTAGTTTTGGAGTAGCGTTATTGGTATGAGGAAGAAGAAAGCTACGCGTTCACGACAAACCCCCTCCAGCTCCCCCTTCGTAAGGGGGAGAGAACGACACCGTATTCCCCTCCTTACGAAGGAGGGGTTAGGGGAGGTTAGTCGTCGTAGAAGATTCGGAGTATTTTTCCTCACCTTTTTCGGCATCATCCTTACTGCAATTTTATTACTGGCCTTTCCATCGTTTCTTCCTGTGCCGCAAGCAGTCGGTGTTACATTTTCTGCTCCGCAAGCTTCGGGAATCGGGCTTGATTGGAAACAGGCATATATTGCAATACTTGATGATTTGCAGGTGCGGCATTTGAGGCTTTCCGCATATTGGGATGCAATACAGCCAGTATCTCAAGACGCATATGATTTTTCTGATTTGGATTATCAAGTTCGCGAGGCAGAGAAAAGAGATGTTAGTATAGTATTGAGCGTCGGGAGAAAATTGCCGCGCTGGCCGGAATGCCACATCCCTGCATGGGCGCAAGGACTTTCAGAGCAAGAACAACAGGCTCGCGTACTTGCCATGCTGGGGGTTGTTGTGGATCGGTATAAGCAGAGTCCCGCACTGGATATGTGGCAATTAGAAAACGAGCCGCTATTATCATTTGGGATTTGTCCTAAGGCAGATGCGAATTTTTTGGATCAAGAGCAGGCGGTAGTGCGCGCTCATGATATTGCTCATGCAATCTTAATTACTGATTCCGGAGAATTGAATTCTTGGCTTGGGGCAGCGCGATATGGCGATGTGCTAGGAACAACGATGTATCGTACCGTATTTTCAAATCGAACGAATAAATTGTTTCATTACGATTATCTGTTTCCATCTTGGATGTACCGGCTTAAAGCTCATTATATAGGCCTTCTATTCCATAAACCCGTTATTATTTCTGAACTGCAAGGAGAGCCGTGGGGTACAAAGCCATATAACGAAATGGATATAGGAGAAAGAATGAAATCATTCTCTCCTGCTCGTTTTTTGCAGCTTCAGCTGTTCGCGGAGCGCACGCAATTATCGCGTGTGTATTGGTGGGGCGTTGAATACTGGTATTGGGAAAAGGCGGTACATCACAATGATGCATATTGGGATATTGCGAAAACTATTTTTTCTGCGAAAGGGGGTGGAACATATGGTAAATAAAAGTTTGCAATTATGGGCTGCAGTATTGCTGCTAGTCGGAGGATTGATTAATTTGATTCCCGCGCTGTATGACAGTTTGCGAAACCTTGCGGGCGGAGAGCCATGGATTCCGATTATTGTTGGGTTGTTATCGGTGCTGGTGTCACTTGTTATTTTCGCCGGTGATAAAGATCAAAAAATGTAGTACGCTCATGGTATGAGCCGTCTTACTACGTTTCAGAAATGGTGGAATAATGCGCTGCCTCACCGCATACACATCAGGCGCCATGTGCCGAAGTTTTTGTCGACATGCCCAGACCCGCTCCGAGGCGAGATTCTGGAGCTTGGCGCCGGGCATGGGTGGACGTCGCGCACTATTTTGGAAACATTCCCGCACGTGGAGCTGACAGCCGCAGAGGTTGATGTGTTTGCCGGAGAAATATTTCGAGAATTGCAGGCGACATACGGTGCGCGATTAAAAATGCAGCAAGCAGATATTCGGCATCTTCCGTTCGGCGATGAATCGTTTCATGTTGTCATTGCTATTAATACCATTGGATACATTGATGACCGGGAAGTAAAAGGCGTGTTGCGAGAAGCATTGCGGGTGCTCCGCAAGGGCGGGCTGATGGGGATCAGCGATATAACAGTGGCGCGCATGCCGTCATTTACGCGGCGCGCGTTAGTGGAAAAAACATTACTTGAAGAAGGGTGCGAGCTTGAATATGTCCGCAAGGGCGCTCGGTTTTCTTTGTGGGCGCGCAAGGCAGGAATAGATGTCGAATCGTAGGTATGTGGCGCATTTTTCGCTCGTCGTTAGTTGGAAAACAGGCCGCAGACATTACAGGAGATAGCTGGTTGAACATCAGTTCGTTTCCCCAAAATATACGAAGCATTGCGGTATCGCACAAAGAGCTTGCCTTCGAACGCGATTTGCGTGATACGGTCGTGGTACTCTTTTTTTGGGATTACGGAGACCCGGCATCGCTGCAAGACGTATTGCATATTCGTGCGTTGTGGGAGCGCTATGAAGGCCCGGGGTTTTTAATTATTGGAATTCATACGCCTCAGCTGGAATTAGCTACGGACCCGGATAAGGTGCAGGGCGCTGTGTTGCGCTTTGATTTAGACTTTCCTATTGCAAACGATGCTTCCTATAAAACATGGAAGCGGTATGGGAACACGGTGTGGCCGAGAAAGATTTTAGTTGATACAACGGGCACAATTTGCTATGACCGCAATGGCGAGGGGGGATTTGAAGAATTGGAACAAAAAATACGAACGCTCTTGGAACCCCATAGAGAGTCAAAGTTATTTCCTTCGACCAAAGAGCCTGACAAAACGCCCGACATCGCATTTGGAGCAGAATCCGCCCGGATGCAGGGCATTGCAGCATCTCCTCCTATGGAGCCTGCGCAGTATCATCTGCAATTTAAATTGCCAATACATCATTATGGGTTTTCTGGATGGTGGATTATTCAAGAGCATCAGATAATAAATGGTGCTGTAAGCGATGATCAGGCGTGCGTAATTCATTTCCTGGGGAGCGGCATAGCGCTATCTGCTGCGTCAGAAGCTGGGTGTTCGCTTGAAGTGCTTATTAACTCAAAGCCTGTGCAGGAGCATATGCGCGGGCAAGATATTGTGAACCAGGGAGGAAGAACATATGTGCATGTCCGCGAAGACCGACCATACGGCCTTGCGCAGTCGCTGGCTCATGGAAAGCATGTGCTGTCGCTCGTCCCGGTTTCTGGGACGGTGATTCTAAAGGGCGCGTTGTTTTCTTAGGGGGTATCGGTTATGATGAAAAGCTATGTTTTCAATTTCAATTTCTGGCAAATCGCTTGCTGATGCACATGCAGACATTGCTGTTATTCCCGTTGGACCAAAGGGAGAGGTAGGAACGCATTTTTCAAAAGAAGTGCATGCGCATATTGCTGCGCTTATGAAGCGGGCAGAGTTTGCGGGGCAGTGGGGCCGGGCCGAAATGTTTATTGCTCCTGCAGGAGCAGGGTTTCCATTGATTGCGCTTATTGGAACGGGAAAAAGCGATGATTTTCATGATGTGCAGAGTGAAGGGCTGCGCAGAGCTATCGCTACAGTGCTTGTGAATGGAAGAAGCCATGTGGCTCGCCGTGTTGCTATTGTATTGCCCAGCACTGCATCTGCTCAACCGATCACGGAAGCGTTGCTGCTCACTAACTACTGGTTTGCGGAGCATAGCAAGGCGCTTACGCAAGATGAGCGGATTCGTTCTCTTCAGGAGGCTGTGTTGATATTGCCTGACAAGAAAGATATGGGCCAGGTAAAAAAACTTGTACAGCGTGCACAGAAAGTTATGAATGGGGTTAGTATAACGCGCAATCTTGTAAACCAGCCGGCATCTCACATGTCGCCGAAAGTGCTTGCGGCCGAAGCGAAAAAGATTGCAAAAACATCCCCAAGAATTTCTTTAAAGGTTTTGAATCGTGCTCAAGCCCAGCAAAAAAAGTTTTTCGGTTTTCTTGCCGTAGCAAGAGGGTCGAAAGAAGAGCCGCAGGTGATTCATCTTACCTATACTCCCGCCCTTCGACAAGCTCAGGGTAAACAGAAAAAAACACTCGTGGTAATTGGAAAAGGCATAACGTTCGATTCTGGAGGGCTATCGCTCAAGCCTGCGCAGCATATGGAAAATATGAAAATAGATATGGGAGGGGGCGCAACGGTGCTCGGATTATTTTCGCTATTACCTATGCTTGCGCCAGATATTGCAGTTCATGGCATTATTGCTGCCTGTGAAAATATGCCATCAGGAGATGCATATCGGCCGGGAGACGTGATTGCTACGATGAGCGGCAAAACAATCGAGGTGCTTAATACAGACGCAGAAGGAAGAATTACATTAGCTGATGCTTTAACGTATGCGCAAACGCTCAAGCCAGATGCGATAATCGACCTTGCAACGCTTACGGGCGCATGCGTTGTGGCGCTTGGCGATACGCATGCCGGGCTGTTTGGGAATAATCAGGAATTAAATGCTCTTATCTTAGAATCTGCAAAACAATCTGGAGAGGGGCTAGTGGAATTTCCGCTTCCGGAAGAATATCGCCCAACAGTGCAGAGCATGGTTGGGGATGTTCGCAATACTTCTGCAATGAGGATGGGTAGAGCCATTACTGCTGCGCTGTTTTTACAGGAATTTATTGAGAAAAATAAGGCGGGGCAGGCAGTTCCGTGGGCGCATCTTGATATTGCAGGGCCGGTGTATGACGAAATGCCGCTTATTCCCTACTGGCAATTCGGCGCTACGGGGTATGGCGTGCGTACGCTAGTGAATGTGGTTGAGAGGTTTGGAAAGTAGGGGTTGTTTACCCTCTCCCCAATTGGGGAGAGGGAGGGGGTGAGGGCTGGTTAGGCGCGGTGCATGTAATCTGCCCCCATCCCCTCCTTCCCCCTAATTAGGGGGAAGGTAATGTTTATTTCATCTTCTTTCGCAATTGCGCAATGGTGTCGCGGTATTGCGCCGCTTTTTCAAACTCCATTTGCTGAGCTGCTAGCTGCATTTTATCTGTGAGGCGGCGGATTGCGTGCTCTGCATCGTTTTTTGAGATATTTTCGGGGAGGTCCATATCGATAACGGGCTTAGACAACGTTGAATCCGTGATTTTTTTAATAATCGATTGCGGCGTGATGCCATGCTTATTGTTGTATGCAAGCTGAATGTTCCGGCGCCGGGTTGTTTCATCGATTGCCCGCTGCATAGAACCCGTTATTCGGTCTGCATACATAATCACGCGCCCCTCGACGTGGCGCGCTGCCCTGCCCATTGTCTGGATTAATGCCGTTTCGCTTCGGAGGTATCCTTCTTTATCTGCATCCATAATTGCAACCAGCGATACTTCCGGCAAATCTAATCCTTCTCGAAGCAAGTTGATGCCGACTAAAATATCGTATGCGCCGGAGCGAAGGCTGCGCAAAATATCGATACGCTCCATAGTATCGATATCTGAATGCAAATACGCAGCTTTCATCCCCGATTCGGTGAGGTATGTTGCAAGTTCTTCCGCCATGCGCTTAGTAAGCGTAGTGACTATGGTTCGACCGCCAGCTCGGCGGTCGGTCGCCGAATTGGCGACCGCTGCCTTTATCTCGTTCATAATATCATCAATTTGATTTGTCGTCGGCTTAATTTCAATTTCCGGATCGACTAATCCGGTCGGGCGGACGATCTGTTCTACGGTGGCATTGCTGGTATTTTTTTCGTACGGGCCCGGGGTTGCGGAAATGAATACTGTTTTTCCTATTCTATCTTCAAATTCGAAAAATTTTAATGGCCGGTTGTCTTTTGCGCTCGGCAAGCGAAATCCATACTCGATGAGGTTTTGCTTTCTTGCGGAGTCGCCTGCTTCCATCGCTCCGATTTGCGGAATGGTCATGTGCGATTCGTCTATAAATGTAAGAAAATTTTCCTTTCCATATGCGTAATTAAAGTAATCAATGAGCGTGGATGGCGGCTGCCCGGGCGCACGCCCGTCCATGTAGCGGGAATAGTTTTCAATGCCCGATACGTATCCGATATGTTCTATCATTTCTAAATCATATTTTGTTCGCTCTACAATCCTTTCTTCTTCCGCAAACTTTTTCTGATCATGGAATTTTTTCGCCTGCATCTCCGCTTCTGCGCGAATAAGTTCAAGCGATTGTTTGCGCTGTTCATTGTTTGTTACGAAGAATGTTGCAGGAAAGATAGCGCCGCGATCAAGCGATTTTACTTTGTATCCGGTGATCGGATCGAGCATGGTAATCGCCTCAACGTGCGAACCGAAGAATTCAATGCGGAGCACATGTTCTTCTCCGGATGGGAATACGTCTACCACATCTCCTTTTGCGCGGTATCGCCCCCGCTCCAAATCAATATCGTTGCGCTCGTATTGCAGGTTGATTAATTTTTTGAGGAAATCTTGGCGATGTATTTCCTCTCCTACGGCGATGCCGACGCGCGCATCCATGTATTCTTTCGGAGAGCCTAGTCCGTAAATACAGGAAACGGATGCAACAACGATAACGTCTTTACGTGTGAGTATTGCTTCCATTGCGCTGTGGCGCAAGCGGTCGATCTCTTCGTTAATTGCAGAATCTTTTGCGATATATGTTCCGGTGCGCGGAATATATGCTTCCGGCTGGTAGTAGTCGTAATACGATACGAAATATTCTACGGCAGCATCAGGGAAGAACGTCCGGAATTCCTCTGTTAATTGGGCAGCAAGTGTTTTGTTGTGGCTAATAACTAGTGCAGGAAATCCTGTCTGTGCAATTACGGAGGCTGCTGTCATCGTTTTCCCAGAGCCCGTAACGCCCAGCAACGTCTGCCGAGGCAGATTTTTTTTCACTCCATCAATAAGCCCGGAAATAGCCTTGGGCTGATCGCCCGCCGGCCGAAACGGCGCCTTGAGGGTGAATAGGGCTTTTGCCATATGTGGCCATTATACATACTTTACGCCAGGTGTCGCATATCGTACCTTATATATATGATAGCTCGTTTAACGGGGAGGGTGTTGGAACGTGAAGAAAAGGCAGTTATTCTCGATGTCCATGGGGTTGGGTATCGCGTATTCGTGGTGTCCGTATTGCGGGAAAAATTGGCAGTTGGGCAAGATACAAGCTTTGTTATTTACGATCACAAAACAGAATCAGATGAAATCTTATTCGGGTTTGAGCAAGTTAGAGATCGGGAGTATTTTGAGCTGCTGCTGCGCGTTCCGTCTATCGGCCCAAAAACTGCAATGGGAATTTTAGATGTTGTGAGCCCGCATATGTTATCGCAAGCAGTGGCAACAGGCGATGTTGCTTTGCTCACCAGCATGCCGGGCGTGGGGAAGAAAACGGCAGAACGGATTATAATCGAACTGAAAGGAAAATTAGACGCACTTCCCTCCGGTTCTGTATTCGCATTGCATCGCCCAGTGCACCAGGAAACGGTCGATGCATTAATCGCAATCGGGTATACGCAAGTGCAGGCGCGGCAGGTAGTGGAAAAATTACCGAAAGATATTGCCACCGTAGAAGAGGCAGTAAAGGCTGCGCTGAAATATCCTGCGTCATCGTAACGTATGAATATTGCGGAGGCAGTGCAATCGGAAGCGTCGCGGTGGGATAGCTTTATTGCGTCAACATCGTACGGATCGTTTCTGCAAACATGGGCATGGGGCGAGATGCATCGCGAGCTGGGAGAGCTGTACTGGCGCCTCATTATTGAGCATAATAACAAGATTGTTGCCGTTGCATTAGTTCTTCGAAGAGGGATTAAGCTAGGGTATTCGTGGTTGTATGTTCCGCGCGGGCCGGTATTTGCAAACGGACTTTCACAGGAAGAGCAGGCGCATGTGTGGGAATTGTTTGAAGAAAAAATCAGCAGCCTCGCGCAAGAATCGGGAGCATTTTTTGCTCGCATTGACCCTGCATGGGATACGGCCATTAACGAATACTCTATCCCCGCTTCATGGCGAAAATCTTCTCGAGAAGTTCAGCCCATGCATACGCTGCTGTTGCCGCTGGCACCTTCGGAAGATGTATTGCAGGCGAAACTGCATTCTAAAACCAGATACAATATTAAGATTGCGCAAAAAAAGGGCGTTACCGTTTCGTATTCAACTGACGTGCGCGATGTTGAGCCGTTTCTTCAGGCCTCTCGAGAAGTGCAAAAGCGCACAGGGTTTTCGTATCATCCAGATGATTATTATCGGGTGATGATCGATGTATTAGGCAGGCAAGGCCTGCCTGCCGGACAGGCAGGCATGGTAGAGCTTGCAACTGCGCGTGCAGATGATGAAGTGCTTGCAGCGCATGTCATGCTATATGCTAACAAGATTGCGACATATGCGCACGGGGCGAGTATTCCAAGCAAGCGTTCGTATATGGCGCCCACGCTGCTGTATTGGGATACTATTATGCGCGCAAAAGAAAAGGGCATGGACGTGTACGATTTTTTTGGCGTTGCTCCTGAGAACGCAGATCCAACCCACTCATGGGCTGGCATTACGCGCATGAAAATGGGATTCGGCGGGCATCGGGTTTCATATGTGGGCGCATATGATCTTGTATTTAATGATGGATTCTATGCGGGGTTCGGGTTAATGCGCGATGCGATTAAAGTTGTACGTAATTTTGGAGGAAGGTAATTTGATATATGATTCAATTTCTTAAAAACATCGGGCATTTTTTTGAAGCGCGGCTGTGGCGCTTGGCGTACGGCATTCCTGATAAAGGAATGCGCATTTTCGGGGTAACGGGAACGAACGGGAAAACGACAACGTGCTATCTTCTTGCGCGCGTATTAGAAGAAGCCCATGGGAAGCAGCATGTCGGCATACTGACGACCGTTGCATTCCGCATTGGCGGGCAGGAAGAAATAAACGAAACAAAAATGACAACGCTCCCGAGCAGAAAAATATTTTCGTATCTTGCGCGCATGAAAAAAGCTGGAGTTGAATATGTAGTGCTTGAAACTACTTCGCATGCGCTTGATCAGCATCGCATATCGGGCATTCAATTTGATGGCGCTATTATATTGAATGTTACTCGCGAGCATTTGGATTATCACGGCACGATGAAGCAATATGCGCGCGCAAAAGAAAAGATTGTCCGATACCTGCGCATCGGCGCGCCGCTTGTGGGGAAAGAGAGCGATGCGCATGTTCGCAAGATGATGGACCGCGCCGAAAAGCGCGGACTAAACGTAATTAGAATGACTAATGAGAGCATTGCGAATACAATGACCATATTATCGGGAAGTATTAATAAAGAAAATGCATGTGCTGTTGCGTTGCTTGGCCATGCACTTGATATTCCTGCCAAGGTTATCCAATCTGGAATTAATGCCGTAAGTTCAGTGCCGGGTAGGATGGAAAAATTTCAAACTCCGCAAGGCGTTACTGTAATTATAGATTACGCAGTAACTCCCGATGCATTAGAACGGCTATATGCAGATATTAAAAAAGACTTGGCTCGACGAAGCTTTAGCGAAGGCGGCAAAATACTTGCAACGCTCAGTGCGGCAGGGTTGCGCGATCGGGGCAAGCGGGCAGACATGGCCCGCGCCGTTGCAAAGTATGCGGATTATATTGTTGTAACCCGAGAAGACCCGTGGACGGAAAGCGAAGAGCAAATATTCAGCGATTTAGAAAATGGTCTCCCCTCTCCTTACCAAGGAGAGGGCGGGGGTGAGGTGGGTCGTAAAGTTGTTTGGCAACATATTGTTGATCGCCGCGAAGCGTTAAAAACATTATTACAACAAGCAAAACCGGGCGATGTCGTCGTCGCTACCGGCAAAGGCGCAGAACGCGGCATGGGGATTGGAAAAGAAGTTGTTCCGTGGAATGAACGGGAAGTGATCAATGAGCTTCTGGCTGATAGCTTTTAGGAATGGTTTGACTCCTCTTTTTTCTTACTCTATAATCAAAAACATTATGAAATCTGCAGCCATTAATTTCGTGAAGCGCACAATGCCACTCTTTGCATGGCATCGTCTATACGCGTGCGTGCGTTCCGGAAGTTAATGGCAGTATCTTTTTTTAAAAGTTAAGGATGTTCCCATAAGCTCCCGGATAAAACCGGGAGCTTTAGTGTTTAGTTGTTCGTTTCACACGCAATAAGGAAGAAGGAGGAGTGCGATGGCGATTGCAAACGGTCATTCTGGGTTTTCGCAAGAAATTCAAATCTTTTTTCGGACCGCGCAAGATCTTGGCCGACTTCGGTATCAAGGCGATCGTGCTCAGTTTGAGCAAACGCTCTTGGCGACGGGGATGGATGCGGGCGAAGTTGAGCGGTATTGGGAGCTCATTGATGTTAGTAAAAATGATGCTTGGCAGCCAGTCGGCTACGCTAGTATGGAACAGCTGAAAAGTAATTCAGTACTTGCTCAAAATCTGGGGCTCGCATTGCAAAATGCAGAAGGGCAGCCACCAAGAAACTGGTTGCTCTATCGTCTGTTCAGTTGTTTTTTCCCTGGCATACTCGCAGCGAATTATGCGGGAGAAAAACATCTTACTGCTAAGGATACGAGGATTAAGACGGCAACTGGCTATGTGGTAAACCCTCAGCACAGGACAATCCGTTTCTCTGCTCTACCAATTGCACCCGCGGGTGCAGGTACGAGAGAAGGTAATCCGATGCCGTTGTACCAGGTTGTTCAAGGAAAGGAGCCGGCAAGGTTTCAGGCTCAAGTTATTCGAGCGGCTGCTTCATTGCGGACAGCATTCGGAGATACCTTGGGAATGCAAATTGCGGAACTGCTATTAAGTTTGCAGATGCTTGTTCCGTCTGAACTGGTTGCTAGAGCGTTGCGCAAAGTACTTGATGCCGGAGAACGCGGTGAAGAAGTAATATTCGCAGGAGCGTTCTGCCCGGATTACGCATACGAGGAGACAGGGAGTCAGCAAGTTCCCTATCGCTACACGTTTGATGGTCTTGGGATGGGAGTCGGGTTGGTTGCGAAGCAATTTGCTCGTATCATCCCGCAGCTCTCGCGTTTCTTTGCAGAGATAGGGATTCGGCATCGGTTCGTTATTGGAATCGGTGATTTCGAAGCTGACTCTGAAACGGTACTGCAACGGGTGGGAGTTGATCGTCGAGAATTTATCCGGCGATGCCAATGCTCGCTTAATGCTTTTTACAAGTTGATGCCTGAAGACGTTCCTATCGAGCTTGAACTGTTTGATGCAAAGCGCGGAAATGGAAAGCTGCGCCAGTATGCAGCTGAAAGTTTTGAGCGAATGGTGGCTGGAGACTTTGGCATGATGCCAACACTTCATCCGGACCTCGAGGAAGTGATCATGCGCATTCCGGGTCAATATCGGACGTTTTACGAACGATGGCATGGGGTGCAAATGGATGATGCTACGGTGCGGAATATCGTGTACTCGCAGGGCGGAGAGTATGCGGCCGTTGCTCGAATCTACTATGAAGATTTGGGTGACAATGTTATTTTTCTGGCCGGCGATCGACCGGAAATGAACCGCTTCAATGCGTTCTATGCTCCGCTTCCAGTGTTGTGTGCAAAGAGAGCCTATTAGGCACTATCTGAATTGAGGCGTACGGACGCGCCTCAATTCAGAATCTTTTATCTTGTATGATTTATTATATGAAAAGCGCATTTGTCTTAGTCGATTCTAAGGGCCCGGAAATATTGCATAGAACAGGTATTACTGCCCCTGATGCTTTTATATATATTGCAGTTGCAGGAGAGGATCCGGTAGTATTTTTTGATGCGCGTGAATATGATGTCCAGCTGCAGAAAATACAGCAGCTTGGTAATGGAGTTCGTGTTGAACGACTTGAATCCTATATGCAAAAAAAGTTTTCACAAACTCTAATCAAGATACTGCAATGCTATGGTATTCAAGAAGTGAAAATATCCCCCAATATGCCATATGTCTTAGTGCGCGAAATTGAGAATGCCGGTATTAATATCGCAATACATGATTTTGAATCGGAGCGGGATGTGAAAACGGAGCAGGAATTACAGCACATGATTGAGGCGCAGCGAATTAACGAATCAGCTTTTTTGCTAGCATACGACATACTTTCGCAAAGCATAATTAGTGGAGAGTTAATTATGTATGAAGGGAAGACATTAACGAGTGAGTATATGAAATTCAGATTACGGACGCATTTATTAGAGCAGGGCTATGACTGCCCAGATGGGATTATCGTTGCGTCGGGTGCACAATCTGCGCGACCGCACGATGAGGGGTGCGGAAATCTGTTGCCGCACGAAGCTATTATTATTGATATATTTCCTCGCTCAGAAAAAACTGGTTTCTATGCAGACATGACTCGTACATTTGTAAAAGGAACACCGAAAAAAGGTTTGGAAGAATTATTTACAGCCGTTCAAGAAGTGCAAAAAGAAATTGCCGACAGTATTGCGATCGGCGCAGTGTGCTCTGATGTTCATGCTCGAACTGTGGAGGCGTTTCGAAAACGTGGGTATCCGACTTCGCCCGAGCGGGGGTTTATGCACGGCACTGGGCATAGTTTAGGGCTATCTGTGCATGAAGGTCCTCGATTAAATGCTGTATGCGATCGTATTATACAGCCAGGTATGACGTTGACCATTGAACCAGGTCTTTACTATCCCGATGTTGGCGGTGTTCGTATTGAAGATGTGGTAGTGTTTCATCTCGATGGAACAAAAGAAAATATTACTCAATTTAATAAATCATTTTTTATCCCATGAACAATTATCTTTTTACAAGAAATCAAGCAAAAAAATATGATATTGCCGGCGGTGTGTGTTATTTGTATCCAGATTCCCCAACTGAGCGACTATCTGCTGCGTATGTTGAGCAGAGTGGAAGATATCCGGAAGAAGGGTATCGTCAGAATGAATATTGTACGGAAGCGATGTTTATTATTGATGGAGTATTTACTGCTAGCGTCGGAGGTGAAATACACAGGCTTGAATCTGGGGATGTGCTGTATGTACAGCCGAAGACTCCATACTCTATAGAAGGTGCTGGAAAAACATTTGTATTTATTGAACCCAAATGGAATTCAGATCAGAATACACAAGTATGAACCCCCTTATTTTTATTATTGACACAGCTCATCCGACCGCACGGATTATTCTTGCTGATGATACAAATGTGTTTGGAAAGCGGGAATGGGAAAATACGCCGAAAGTGGGTACGACGTTATTAGTTAATATAGAAGAGCTATTACAAGAAGCCGGAAAACAAAAAATGGATATTACGCGAGTGGCCGTGCATGCCGGCCCGGGCAGTTACGGATTGGTGCGGACAGGTATTGTAACAGCGACCGTGTTGGGGCAAGCCGTGGGTGCCGAGATTGTTGCAGTTTCTGGCGATACTGAGGAAGAAGTTGTCGCAAGCGCAAGAACTGCCGAAAAGGTGGACGCAGTGGAGCCGAAGTATCGCAACGTAGATTCCGGATCCCCACTACGCTCGCGAGCTTCGCGGGGCGCAGCAAGTCCGGAATGACACGATTTTTTAACCCGAACTGCCTTGCAGGCCATAGCTCCGCCGGTTGGTGGAGCGGCGGCCTGTGGATAACTCGGCTTGATTTTAGGGAAAATGGGGGTAAATGGCTTGACATAGTTATACACACCTTCTATACTTTAAAGTATCGTCTTTGACGAGCAAGATTTGTGTGCATCATCAATCAAGCAAGTTAGCAAGCAATAGTTTTTAAGCGCATCCCTTCATATGAAATGAAGGTGGGATGTGCCTTTTACGTTATATATCTATTTTTTAACTCATACCCTCAATGAGCGAAGAATTCCCCAAGCCAATTCGTATCCGTAAAACGTTCTCCGGACATTCCGGACTCGTTGCGCAAGTTCCTAACCTTCTCCAGATTCAATTAGATTCCAATGCCTGGTTCTTTGAAGAAGGATTAGCGGAACTTTTTAAAGAAATTTCTCCGATCGAAGATCATTCCGGAAATCTGGAATTGCATTTCGTAGACCATTATCTCGATACTCCGAAGCACACAGAAGAAACTGCTCGCGATCGCAATGCAACATTTGAAGCTCCTTTGCGATGCGCAGTTCGATTCGTAAACAAAAAAACTGGCGAAGTGAAAGAGCAGGAAGTGTACCTTGGCGAGTTCCCTATTATGACTCCTCGCGGAACGTTTATTATTAATGGAGTAGAGCGGGTTATTGTATCTCAGTTGATCAGGTCTCCTGGCGTATTCTTCTCTTCTTCCACAAGCAAGGGCAGAAACTGGTATGGGGCAAAAATTATTCCGAATCGCGGTGCGTGGCTGGAATTAGAAACGGCTTCTGACGGCGCTATCTATGTAAAAATCGACCGGAAGCGAAAAGTTGCAGTCACTGCGCTTCTTCGCGCTATGGGCGTTGAAACGAATGAAGAAATTGCAAAGTTGTTTGCCGATATTGATACGAATGAAGAAATGCAGTACATCAAGGCAACATTTGCCAAGGATGCGTCAAAGAATCAGGCAGAAGGATTGAAGGAAGTGTACAAGCGATTGCGTCCGGGCGATTTGGCTACCGTTGCCAACGCAAAGCAGATGATTCACGATATGTTTTTCCGATTCGACCGATATGATTTTGGAAAAGTAGGACGGCACCGCATCAATCAGCGGCTATCGCTTGATGTGCCGGAAACTCCGGAACACCGCACGCTTCGCGTGGAAGATTTAGTTGCTGTTATCCGAGAAGTGATTCGATTAAATATTACCCAAGAGCCGGCTGACGATATCGATCATCTTGGAAATCGCCGCGTGCGCGCAGTGGGAGAATTATTGCAGAACAAATTCAGAATCGGTCTTGTCCGTATGGAGCGCATTGCGAAAGACCGCATGAGCACGATGGAGATAGAACGCATGACGCCGTCTCAATTAATTAACGCTCGGCCGATTATCGCAGCCATTAAAGAATTTTATACGTCATCCCAGCTTTCTCAATTCATGGATCAGACGAATCCATTATCTGAAGTAGAACATAAGCGCCGCGTTTCCGCGATGGGGCCAGGCGGACTTGACCGAAATCGCGCAGGGTTCGAAGTTCGAGACGTACACCGAAGCCATTATGGCCGTATTTGCCCAGTACAAACTCCGGAAGGTCCGAACATCGGCTTGGTGGGCCATATGGCGATGTATTCTCGATTGAACGAATACGGATTCCTTGAAACTCCGTATAGAAAAGTAGTAAACGGAAAAGTTACGGATGAGATTGTGTTCATGGATGCATACCAGGAAGATATGGCTGTTATTGCGCAGGCAGCAGAGCCTCTTGCAAAAGATAGAACGTTTGTAAACGAGTTAATTGAAACGCGAGCGCAGCAGGGGCAGTTTACGGAAGTGTCTCCAAAAGAAGTTGAGTACATGGACATTGCGCCACAGCAATCGCTATCGCTCGGCGCAGGAATGGTTCCATTCATTGAGCACGATGATGCGCAGCGATCGCTCATGGGATCAAATATGCAACGCCAGGCTGTTCCTTCCGTGAAGCCCCAGGCTCCGCGAGTTGGAACTGGATTTGAATTCATCGGCGCATATCACTCCGGACAAGTAGTGTTATCTGATATTGATGGAGAGGTAACAGAATTAGACGCAGTGCACATTCGCGTATCTGCAAAAGACGGATCCAGCCGAGTATACCGATTGCAGAATTTTCAGCGAAGCAACCAATCAACTGCAATGACCCAGCATCCTCTCGTACAGCTTGGCGACAAAGTAACGAAAGGCCAGCTTATTGCAGACGGATCCGCTACAGACAAAGGGGAACTTTCCCTCGGGCAGAATCTTATGGTTGCATTCGTGCCATGGTACGGAAATAATTTTGAAGACGCTATTGTTATTTCAGAACGCGTGGTGCGCGATGATCGGTTCAGCTCTATTCATATTGAAGACTTTACAATCGACGTTCGCGATACGAAGCTTGGACCAGAAGTTGTGACTCGAGATATTCCAAACGTAAGCGAAGAAAAATTGCGAAACCTTGATGAAGAAGGCGTGATCCGAGTGGGCGCAGAAGTCCGCTCCGGCGATATTTTAGTTGGGAAAGTTACGAACAAAGGAGAAACAGACCTTACCCCTGAAGAGCGATTGCTTCGAGCAATCTTTGGAGAGAAAGCAAAAGACGTTAAAGATACATCGCTGTATCTCCAGCACGGAGAGCGAGGAAAGGTTGTAGATATCAAAATTTTCTCTCGCGACGGCGGCGATAAGCTTCCTTCCGGAGTTATCAAGCAAATTCAGGTAAGCATTGCGCAATTCAGAAAGCTGCAAGTAGGAGATAAGCTTGCAGGGCGTCATGGAAACAAGGGTGTTATTGCAAAGATTGTTGCGGAAGAAGATATGCCGTACTTGGAAGACGGATCGCCCGTTGACGTAGTGCTCAATCCGCTCGGAGTCGCATCCCGTATGAACATTGGACAGATTCTAGAAACACACTTGGGGTGGGCTGCAACAAAGCTCGATTTCCACGCCGCGTCTCCTGCTTTTTCCGGCGTAACGGAAGGCGAGATTCGAGAACAGCTTGAAGCAGCTGGAATTCCGACAGATGGAAAAGTGGAGCTATTTGATGGCTTATCTGGCCAGAAGTTTGATCGCAAGGTAACTGTCGGCGTGATGTATATATTAAAGCTCCATCATTTAGTAGAAGACAAGATTCATATGCGATCTACCGGGCCATACTCTCTTGTTACTCAGCAGCCTCTTGGAGGAAAGGCGCAGTTCGGAGGCCAGAGGTTTGGAGAGATGGAAGTGTGGGCGCTGGAAGCGTACGGCGCCGCATATACGCTGCAGGAAATTTTGACGGTGAAGTCGGACGATGTTGCCGGTCGAAGCAAAACATACGAAACGATTGTAAAAGGAGGCCAAATTCAGCCGCCGCACACTCCAGCAGCGTTCGATGTACTAGTCAAAGAATTAAAAGGACTCGGATTAGATGTTGAGCTGGTAGGGAAGCAGGAACCGCCTGCCGAGCCTCCAAGGGAATATCAAGCATCGAATCGTTAAGATACCACATACACACTATGGAATACGAAGAACAAAAACCAGATTTTACCTCGATTAAACTCACACTTGCTTCTCCGGAAGATGTGTTGGAATGGTCGTATGGGGAAATCACGAAGCCAGAAACAATTAATTATCGAACGCAAAAACCTGAAAAAGATGGGTTGTTCGACGAGCGCATCTTCGGTCCGACCAAAGATTGGGAATGTTACTGCGGAAAATATCGCAGAATTCGATATAAAGGAATTGTGTGCGACAAGTGCGGCGTAGAAGTTACCCGATCGATTGTCCGCAGAGAGCGCATGGCGCATATTACGCTTGCAACGCCCGTGTCTCATATTTGGTTTCTCCGAGGAGTGCCATCTAAGATGGGGTTGTTACTGAATATTAATGTTGGAAAACTGGAGAAGGTCGTATATTTCGCATCGTACATTATTACGAGCGTTGATGAAGATAAGAAAAAAGATCTTGTTGGGCGATTGAATCGCGAAGCAGATTCTAAGCGGGAGGCCATTAAGAACGGATACAAGCAATTGCGCGCAGGTATTCCGAAAGATGAAGCAGACCGCGATAAGAAAAAAGAAGCGCTTGCTGTAGAAGAGCAGGGCGAGCTTGATAAGCTGGATATCGCAAAGGAATCTGCTGTTGATCAAATTACCGGGCTCACAAAACACGCAATTATTTCAGAAGTAGAATATCGGGATTTGTCGCTCAAGTACGGCCATATTTTCACTGCCGGAATCGGAGCCGAAGCAATTCGAACTATTTTTGAAAAGATGGATTTGGAAAAGGAAATTAAGGCAATGGAAGAAGACTTGGTAGACGCTTCTGCTGCAAAAGAAAAGCGCGTGATGCGAAGGTTGGCGCTGATTCGCGGATTAGTAGATGCGAAAATTCGTCCGGAATGGATGTTTGTGACGCAGCTGCCAGTGATTCCGCCCGATATTCGCCCGATGGTGCAATTAGACGGCGGCCGTTTTGCTGCGTCTGATTTGAATGACTTGTATCGCCGCGTGATTAATCGAAATAACCGATTGCGCAGATTGCTTGAATTAGGAGCTCCGGAAATTATTACGAGAAATGAAAAGCGCATGTTGCAGGAAGCTGTCGATTCGCTGATTGATAATTCTGCGCGACGAGGTTCTACTACAGTAAACACGACCGGCCAGCGACGGCAACTGAAATCGCTTGCGGACATGCTAAAGGGAAAGCAGGGCCGATTCCGCCAAAACTTGCTGGGAAAGCGCGTAGATTACTCCGGCCGCTCCGTTATCGTAGTTGGCCCCGAGTTGCAGCTGCATCAGTGCGGACTTCCAAAGCTGATGGCATTGGAACTATTCAAACCGTTCGTGATTCACGAATTGATTGAGCGGGAACTTGCGCACAATATCCGATCTGCAAGCAGGCTCATCGAACAAGGGATTCCGGAAGTGTGGGATTCATTGGAACAGGTGACTCGCACGCACAAAGTATTGCTCAACCGCGCGCCAACGCTGCATCGACTCGGTATTCAGGCATTTCAACCCGTGTTAATCGAAGGAAAAGCGATCCAGATTCACCCAATGGTAACTACTCCATTCAACGCCGACTTCGACGGAGATCAAATGGCAGTGCATGTGCCGCTTTCTTCCCAAGCTCGGCATGAAGCAGATGAAATTATGCTAGCATCGCATAATTTACTGAAGCCTGCTGACGGACAGCCTGCAACATCTGCAACGCAAGATATCGTGCTTGGTATTTACTATATGACGAATATTGAAGCAGGTGCGAAGGGCGAGGGGCGCAAGTATGCGTCCATGAACGAGGCTATTATGGCATATGAAGTGGGAGAGCTTGCAATGAACGCAGGCATAACCGTAAGAAATCCGGTGAACAATCAAGAACTTGTGGAAACGACGCTCGGCCGATTGCTATTCTTCGAGATTTGCCCAGATCAAGGTACGTTCCAGAATGAAGCGCTTGATAAATCAAAATTAAAGAAAATTGTAAGCAGAACGCTTTCCGTACATGGGCAAGATCGTACTGCAAAATTCTTGGATGATATGAAGAAGCTCGGATTTAACAACGCAACGAAATCAGGGTTGTCTTGGGGAATGATGGACTTAACTGCTCCAAAAGATAAAGCAGAAATTGTCGGACGAGGCGAAGTGAGGGTTGCTGAAATTCGATCGCAGTTCGACGACGGCCTCTTAACTGAAGACGAGCGGTATCGCATGGTGGTAAGCGTGTGGGAGCAGGTGCGTGAAGAAATGGCTATTGCTGCAAAGGGCGCATTCGACCCTGCTGGCAGCGTGTTTACGATGGTAAACTCCGGTGCGCGAGGATCGTGGGGGCAAACACTCCAGATGGTTGGTATGAAAGGTACTGTTGCGGGCCCTACCGGCAAGGCAGTAGAGCTTCCTATCAAGAGCAGCTTCAAAGATGGATTTAACGCTCTGGAATATTTCCTTTCCACGCACGGAACTCGCAAAGGTATGGCCGACACCGCGCTTCGTACTGCAACTGCAGGATACTTAACGCGAAGATTAGTAAACGTGGCACAAGATGTGGTGGTGCATTTTGAAGATTGCAAAGATAAAGAAGGCGCAATCATGACGAAAGCGGATAGCGAGGAAGTGGGGACCACGCTCGGAAAGCGATCTCTCGGCCGATACTTGGCAGACGATGTGAAGGATCCAAAGACTGGCAAAGTAGCTATGAAAAAAGGCGAATTGATTGATTTGGAAAAGGCTGCAGAAATAGATAGGATGGAGATTTTTGAAATCAATATTCGGTCCGTTGTTTCCTGTACTGCTCCGCGAGGCGTATGCCAAGTGTGTTACGGATGGGACCTTGGAAAAAACAGAATCGTAGCAATCGGAGAAGCTGTCGGAGTTATTGCGGCACAAGCAATCGGAGAGCCTGGAACACAGCTCACGATGAGAACGTTCCATAGCGGTGGTGCGTCCGGAGACGACATTACTCAAGGGTTGCCTCGCGTAGAAGAATTGTTTGAGGCTCGCATTCCGAAGGGCGAAGCAATCATGTCTGACATTGACGGAGAAGTAACTGTTAAGAAAGATAAGGACGAAGTGAAAATTTCCGTACAAGGCAAAAAAGAAGGAAAAGATTACATTGTTCCGCTGAATGTTACATTGAATGTAAAATCTGGTGACGTTGTGATCGCAGGCCAGCAGTTAACAGACGGGCACATGAACGTGCAGGGCTTGTACGATGCAGCAGGCGTGCGCGCAGTACAGCGATATATTCTCAAAGAAGTGCAGCAAGTATATGCAATCCAGGGCGAAACGATTAACGACAAGCACTTGGAAATTATTGTTCGGCAAATGCTGTCGCGTATACGTATTCAAGATTCTGGAGATACTTCCCTGCTGCCCGGCCGCGTAGTTGAATGGGCAGAGCTTTCTGCGGCGAATAAGCAAGCAGAATCGGAAGGCAAGCGCGGAGCATCCGGAGACCGACTCTTGCTTGGTATTACAAAGGTATCGCTTTCAACGGAAAGCTTCCTGGCGGCCGCATCCTTCATGGAAACAGCGCGCGTATTAATCGATGCTGCTGTTGCAGGAAGAGAAGACCACTTAATGGGGCTCAAAGAAAACGTTATTATCGGCCGCTTAATCCCAGCTGGTATGGGATACCGAAAACCCTTCAACCAGTATGCGCCGGTTGTTGAAAAGGTTGCAGAAGAAGTGGTTGCAACTGCAGAGCCCGTTGCTGATGCATAACCCCCTCCAAAACTCCCCCTTGTCCCCACTTCGCCAAGGCTACGCGGGGCGCAGAAGGGGGAGAGAACGTCGTCGTATTCCCCTCCTTACGAAGGAGGGGTTAGGGGAGGTTAGTCGTAGATACAATCCAAGTAGTCGAAAAAGCCGCCGTAAGGCGGTTTTTCGCGTTCATGTCATATATTGACAAACATATTGCAATTGGCATATCGTGAGCATCTGGCGGTAGTCTCGGTTGTTCGTTGGAAACTCGTAAACGGAAAGACTCTATCATGCAAGCGGGATTCGGATTTTTCATGCTGTTTCTTTGGGTATACGCAGTGTACAGAATTGATCGGTCGATGCAGCGACGGGATATCAAGTTGGCAAAGATAGAGATGGGTTTGTTACTGTTAAGTATTATCGGGGTCGCAATTTCGTGCTTAGTCCCATCTCAAAATTAAGGAGAGGGTGCTGTAGGGTGTCGTTGATAGGGGAATCGTATTTTTGCCCGCTCGGAGAGATTTTCTCTCTGCGCCGGGCTTTTTTTATTTCCCTTCTCCTTAGTGGGGAGAGGGGAACGACGACTTTACAGCTTCTTTAATATTTCAAAATATTGCTTTTGGCTCAATCCCAATGTTCGTAAATTATTCTTAATAATCATAACAGGGAGTAACTTATATGTAGGCACAATAATTGGGCGAGATAGTCCCGCTTTACTATATACTTTATGGCTTCCTTTTTGTCGTTCAAACGTACAGCCAATGTACAGTAAAAACCTTTCAAATTTTTTATACGGCAGCGGTGCTAGCCGAGGCATATGCTATCTTGCTGGTACCTGAAATTGTTCGATACTATGCTCAACTTCTACGGGCGGTTCCCAAGAGCTTTCTATTTTTTGCCAGCCCATTGATTCTAGTACTTCATCAGTAGTACCTTTTTTTTCAAGTTCCTCAAAGAAAATTTCCACCAATTCAATAAATCTATCTTTTACTTCTTTTAAGCTATTGGCGCATGTGGAAATATCTAACACAGATGTGTGTGCTACGAATGTTTTACCTTCCTTAACGATAGAGATTGGCAAGGAGAATTGGAGGTTCTTGATACTCATATAGTTACAGAATACAGTTATTTTGCCATTATACAAGTATAGGGTAATATTTTAGCTTAACAAAGCAAAATAAATAACGTGCATTTGACAAATGCATAGTTTTAGGTATATAATGATAAGTTAGTGATTTGTTTCGAGGGAACATTCAAAACCTACAGGAGGAATTCGAACATGATGCAATCTTTGATTTCGGTGACTTGTTTCTTGGTGCCTATGTGCATCATAACCCTAATTGATCCAGAGCGTCTGTCGGAAAATGCCATTAGAGTTGTAGGAGCGTTTGGATGTTTTTGCGGGGTAAGCATACTCATGAGTGCATTTCCAATGCTTCTTGGGCATGACGTAAAAGTGACGTACAGTGTGTTAGACCCACACGAGACAACAAAAAAAGAGTAAGTTCATTGTTCTTTCTAAGTCCGCGCGGAGAGATTTTCTCTCTGCGCCGGGCTTTTTTATTTGCCAAAATTGTATGTGTATAATGTATGTATGCGTATACAGTTTTCACGTCATGCTGAATTTCAAATGAAATTGCGAGATGTTTCGAAAGAAATTGTGCGTACAGTGGTGCGAAAATCAGAAAAGACCACTCATCGCGATGATCGAACTATAGTTGCGCAAAAGAAGGTGCGGTGGCATGCTAGAGATGTTCTTTGTAGGGTAATTTATAAAAAAATAGATAAAAATACTATTCGTATTATTACGACATATATCACTACAAAGATAGATAAATATAGCCTATGAACATCAACTACGATCCAAAAGAAGATGCAATGTATATTCGCTTGAGCGAGATGCCATACGCTGAAAGCGAAGAGGTTCGTGATGGCGTGATTTTTGATAGAGATGAAGCTGGGAAAATTGCAGGTATCGAGTTATTAAATGTTTCAAAGCAAATTCCGGAGTTGAATACAGAAGAATTTAAATACGAAATTTCAGGAAAGGCCAAGTAGTCGTTTCCCCTCCTTCGCGGGAATGACAGTTTTACGCTACAATACACCCTATGCGATGGAATCCTTTTGCGTCTTCGAAGCGGAAATCTAGCTCCTGGCTGAAACCGGAAATTAAGCGGGCAGTGGCCGGCATTCTGTGTATTGTATTTGCTGTTATCGCTATACTCAGTTTTTTTTCCGCAGCGGGCCCTTCCGGAAGCTTTATTTTAACCGCCATGCGCCAGTTATTTGGAATTTTGGGATATTTGGTGCCATTCGTATTAATTGCAGTCGGTGTTCTGCTTATTCGTCCGCGCGAGGACTTATTTCCTCGTACTCGCATTGTTGGGATTATTTTATTAGCAGTGGGGTTGTTGGGTACATTTCATATTGCGGGTATTCCTGTTGAAGATGCATATCAGGCTGCGCTTGAAGGCAGAGGCGGCGGCATTATCGGGTTCTTATTAGTATTTCCACTCTCCAAGGCATTTTCTTCTATTGCATCGGGAATAATTTTTACCGGAGCACTTATTGTCGGAGTTTTTCTTACGTTTAATATTTCTCCTAAAGACGTAAAGGATTGGGTGTTAGGATTTATGCCGGCGCGCAGAGAATCGGCTGATGAAGAGAATGGCGAGGATGATCAGGGGGCAGAAGATGGGCAGGAATCCACTCTGCCGTTGTTTCGTGTGAGCAGGAGGATAGGCTCCGCTCCTGCGACGGATCCGAACCAGCTGAGGCTTCAGGAGGAACAGCGAAAGCAGGAACAAGAGCAGCGAGAGCGTATGCAGGCACAGCGAAAAGCTGCGAATAAAGCATATGTGGCGCCGTCGCTTGATATTCTTCATTCATCTATCAGCAAGCCGGATAGCGGAGATGTTGAAGCGAATAAGAAGCTTATTCAATCTACGCTGGAGAAGTTCGGTATTGCAGTTACGATGGGAAAAGTGAGCGTTGGCCCTACGGTTGCGCAGTATACGCTCCGTCCGGAAGAGGGCGTGAAGCTGTCGCGCATTATGGCTTTGCAAAATGATTTAGCACTAGCTCTTGCTGCGCACCCTATTCGTATTGAGGCTCCTATACCGAATACAAACTTGGTTGGTATTGAAATTCCGAATAAAGACGTTTCGCTTGTTCGATTAAAAGATTTGCTTGCATCAAAGAGCTTTACGAAAGCGCAATCCCCGCTCACTATAGTCCTAGGGAAAGACGTCGCCGGCATCACGCAGGTGGGAACAATCGAATCCATGCCACACTTGCTTATCGCTGGTGCTACGGGTTCTGGAAAATCCATTTTTATCAATACATTAATATTATCTCTTCTCTATAGAAATTCTCCGGCATTAGTTCGTATGATTTTAGTGGATCCGAAGCGAGTGGAGTTGTCGCTCTACAATAATATTCCGCACTTGCTTACGCCAGTTATTACCGAACCTGATAAAACGGTGAATGCGCTGAAGTGGGCGGTAAAAGAAATGGATCGCAGGTACCGTCTGCTCGCAGAATCCGGGTCGCGAAACCTGGCATCATTTAATGCGAATAATCCAGACCAGGCGATGCCCCTGATCGTTATCGTGATTGATGAGTTGGCAGACTTGATGGCAACCCACTCGCGCGATGTAGAAGGCATGATTGTGCGTTTGGCGCAGATGGCGCGTGCAATCGGTATCCACTTAGTGCTTGCTACGCAGCGCCCCTCTGTAAATGTTATTACCGGTATTATTAAAGCGAACATTCCTGCACGTATTGCTTTTAATGTTGCTTCGCAGATTGATTCCAGAACTATTCTAGATGGTGCCGGTGCTGAAAAATTGCTCGGAAGCGGAGATATGCTATTCTTGCCGGGCGATCGCGCAAAGCCTACTCGTTTGCAAGGAGGATTTATATCAGAAGAAGAAGTCCGCCAGGTTGTTCAGGAAATTCGCGATAAAAACCCGATGGAAGTAAGTTTTGATGATTCTATTATAGCGTCTGCGCATGCGGGTAGCGGCGAAGCGGGAGATGCCGGGGATGATGTGCTGTTTGAAGACGCAAAGCGCCTCGTGCTGGAATCTGGAAAGGCGAGCGCATCGCTTCTGCAGCGACGCCTTCGGGTTGGGTACTCTCGCGCAGCACGTTTGCTTGATATGCTGGAAGAATTCGGTGTGATTGCGCCGCAAGAAGGAAATAAGCCGCGCGATGTACTATCTCAGCCGGAAGAGGGATACGGAGAACAAATCCCAAGTTTTGGAATGCCAAGCGAGAATGAGATGGAGGATGTGCCGCCTGCGAACGATAGGAGGCCAGAATCATGGTAGGGGTTCGTTCTCGCAAGGGCGGGCAGCACACCGACATTGGCGCGCGCTTACTTGCTCGGCGCATTGCGTGCAATGTTTCTCTTGAGGAAATATCAAAAGAATTGCGCATACCTGTAAGCCAGCTGGCTGCGCTAGAACAAGAGGATTACTCCGTATTTTCGGCGGAGCTTTATGCGCGAGGAGCATATACGACATACGCGACATATCTAGGAACCTATTCAGCGAAAGATTTGCGCAGTATGCTGAGGGCTCTTTCTGCGGTTCGTACGCGGGTACCGCTAAAAATGCTGAGTCCCGATCGGTTGTTTGATCGTTTATTGAATCCGCGCTTTGTTATTATTGTGCTTGTGGCGTGCGTGGCGATTCTTGTGGGGGGGTACATCGCATGGCAGGTGCAGTCATTCTGGAAGGTGCCTGATCTTGTTATTACATCCCCTATGGGGTATGTAATAGACGGATCTGATGTGATGATTGCGGGGGAGGCGGAGGAAAATGTTCGGCTGACAATTAACGAGGAACAAGTTTTATTAAAGCCAGATGCCACATTTTCTGCACAACTAAGGCTTCATATCGGTATTAATCCGGTGCGGGTGCAGGCAGTAAATGCCTCGGGGGCAGCGAGTACAAAGGAACTGTTTTTACTCCGTGAAAAGTAGTACGCTTATTGTATGCAATCAGAATCAATTAAAACAAAAGAGAAACAAGACGATCGAGCAATTGCAGTGGGGTCTGCTGTTGATATGATCAAGGAGAAATTCGGAGACGGTGCAATTATGCGCTTAGGAGAGATTAAGAAAGTAGATATTGACGCTATTCCTACCGGTTCGGTATCGCTTGATATCGCGCTTGGGATCGGGGGCGTGCCTCGAGGGAGAGTGATCGAGATATATGGTCCGGAGTCGTCTGGAAAATCTACGCTCGCACTGCACATTACGGCAAATTGTCAGAAGAAAAAAGGAACTGTTGCATACGTGGATGCAGAGCATGCGCTTGATCCGCAATATGCGAAACGAATAGGAGTAAACCTTAATGATTTGCTGATCAGCCAGCCAGACAACGGCGAACAGGCGTTAGATATCGTTGAAACGCTGGTAAAGTCCGGGGCCGTTGATTTGATTGTAGTAGATTCTGTCGCGGCGCTTACTCCGCGCGCAGAAATTGAAGGAGAAATGGGAGACTCCCATATGGGCTTGCAGGCCAGGCTGATGAGCCAGGCATTACGCAAGCTTACTGGTATTGTTGCAAAGACCAATACCACTGTCATTTTTATCAACCAGATTCGCATGAAAATTGGCGTGGTGTTTGGGAACCCGGAAGAAACTACCGGAGGAAAAGCGCTCAAATTTTACGCTTCCGTTCGATTGGAGATTCGGCGTCGCGCACAGATTAAAATGGGGGAAAAAATTATCGGGAGCAGAGCGTATGTGAAGGTAGTAAAAAATAAAGTTGCTCCTCCGTTCCGTGTCGCGGAATTCGACATTATGTATAACGAGGGTATAAGTTATGAGGGCGACTTAATCGATAAGGGGATAGAATTTAAATTGGTGCAGAAGGCAGGAAGCTGGCTTTCTATCGGCGATACGAAAATTGGACAAGGCAGAGAGGCTGCAAAAGTGTTTCTGAGACAGAATCCGGCTGTTGCTAAAGAATTAGAAAAAGCAATTTGGGTAGCCGTGGAAGCGGAAGATAAGGCGACGATGGAGGGGAGGTAGGCGCCATAGGTTTCCTTCTCCCTGGATAGGGAGAAGGCTAGGATGAGGGTTTCGTCGTCGCGTTCGCGGGGCCGGGGACCCTCTCTCTTGCTCTCTCCCTATGCAGGGAGAGAGAAGCGCGTCGGCTATGCTATACTTTCCCTATGAACAAACAACTTTTTTTACCCTTTGTTATTCTTATTATCATAATAGCTGGGGCTATATATTATTTTTCACTTAACAAACCTATGGAGCAATCGAGTACAAGTCAACAGGCAAGCGGACAAGAAGTTACGCTTAAAACATCAAAGGGCGATATCGTTATTGAACTGTATCCAGACAAGGCCCCTGCTACCGTGGAGAATTTTCTAAAATTGGCAAATAGCGGGTTTTATAACGGCGTAAAGTTTCATCGCATAATTCCGAACTTTATGATTCAAGTAGGCGATCCTAATACGAAGGGCGACGATGTTGCGTCGTACGGTACTGGCGGACCGGGATATACTATCGATGATGAATTTGAAAATGGTCTTTCAAATACGCGCGGAATGGTTGCAATGGCGAACACTGGCCAGCCTCATTCCGGCGGCAGTCAGTTCTTCATTAATGTCGTTGATAATGCGAGTTTGAACGGCGGATATTCTGTGTTCGGCAAAGTGGTATCCGGCATGGACGTTGCAGACGCTATTGTGAATGTTCCAAGAAATGAGAATGATTTGCCGAATGACCCGATTACGATTACGTCGGTCGAGGTGAAGTGACAACGAAGTTGTCATCCTGAACTTGATTCAGGATCCAGAAAATCGTCGCCTGGATTCCGGGTCAAGCCCGGAATGACATCAGTGCAAAAATCGCGTCGCGATTGTCGTCTATTGCCACTTTATTGCGCTGTATTTTTTTGCATGTCGTACATTGGTGTATAAGGTCTAGCTTGTCAGGATCCGATCCTTCTACTGCTATAGCGTTCATCAGTCCATGGCATACAGACGCTCGGTCTCCCGGTATTTTTTCATCAACATGTTTTGATGCAAGGCATGTTGTGCAATGATTTCTGCAGGTAGCTTTCGCGGAAGGCACAACAGCGCCGCATGCCTCACATATAAACCCTTCGTTGATTACAATAAAACCCATAGATAAAGCTTTTAGCTTCTAGGAATTAGCTTGTAGACGAATTTCTAAAAAGCTATAAGCTAACAGCTAGAACCTCGCTCTACTGTCCTCTAAATCGCAGAATGCCCATGTCTCGTCCGCGCTTGATTTCGCGAGAGATAACGCGTTGGTGTTTTGCGCATGCCCCCGTTTTTCGGCGAGGCAGAATCTTGTTTTGTCCGCTCATGAATTTGCGGAGCAATTCCGTGTCTTGCATTGGAATTGTGTGCAATTTTTCAGCGCACATCACGCATTCTGTTGGATATTTCCGTTGTTGTTTTTGCATCATAATACGTTAAAAAGGGATATCTTCTATTCGAATTTCTTCATCTGCGATTGGGCCTGCTGGCGCCATTTCTTGAACTTCGTTCAACCCTGAGCTTGTCGAAGGGTGCTGCGGGGTCGATTGCTGTGCGGGAGTAAACGATGAAGCTGTTCCTTGAGATATGCTTGGGGCGTTGTCTGACTTGTTTCCAAGCATGATCATGTTATCTGCTACGATTTCTGTCCGGTATCGTTTTTGCCCAGATGTCGCATCGTCCCAGCTTCGTGTTTGCAGGTAGCCTTCAATATATACTTGGCGGCCTTTCGTTAAGTATTGCGCAGTAATTTCCGCCAATCTTCGCCATGCAACAACGTTGTGGAACTCTGTTTTTTCTTGTTGGGCGCCTTGTTGGTCTTTCCATACCCTGCCGGTTGCTACGGAAAACGTAGTTATGGGTGTTCCTTGAGGAGTAGTTCTTGCTTCCGGGTCGCGAGTAAGGCGACCGATAATCATGACTTTGTTTAAATCCATAATATTACTTTACCTCCTCGGTTAATGCCTCTTCAATGCCTTTTTCAACTGCTTGCATGGTTACTTCTTTTTTTTCTTGCCCTGAGCCTGTCGAAGGGTGCATATCTTTCTTTTTGTCGTGTTTTGCAAATCCGCCCTTGCCTTTTTTCTTTCCATGTTTTTCGAGTACTTCCGGAGTAATTCTATCTCGCATAGAAGTGGCAAGCAGGGTTGTGCGCAGTATTCCATTGGATTTTTTCAAGAAATTCATAAACCCAAGAACCTTTTCTGCGGGCATCTCAATATTCATAACGCGCATAAATGCGGAGTCCTGGCGAGCCACCTTATAGGCGAGTTTTTTTCGCAGGGCAGGAGAGTCGTGGGACACTGTTCCTGATAATGCAGTAACTTGCTCGTCTACGGCGCTATTAAGCGAATTACGAGCATCTTCGCTGGTGCTTGGGTCGATAAGGTATGTCAGTTCGTACTGGTTTTGTTTCATTGCAGTAGTGTATCAAAAGGGGTGTAAAACGTCAAACCGCCCTCTTCCTAGACGGAGAGAGGGGTGGTCGGGTATCGATTGACAGAAGTAGATAAAAAATGCTATTATTGCACGTACTTTGCTGCACAACGTGTGCAGCAAAGTGTTCTTCGAAAAT
>MHHS01000007.1:5824-14826 GCA_001817115.1 Candidatus Andersenbacteria bacterium RIFCSPHIGHO2_12_FULL_45_11b | reverse complement strand
TCATAGCCGTTTCACGATTCGCGCCCGCCGTCTGGATTTGCATGTTGCCATATCGCAGAACGGTTGGCAAAAACCCTTTTACTTCGATTTTCACATCTTCGATACGATCAATGGGAATCGTCACCTCGTCGCGAGAAAATAAAATAAATTGTTCCATATCAACAATGCGTTTATTCGTAAGAATCAGCACATCGAGATAGTAATTCGTCCACATAGTCACAAACATTGTCCATACGAACAGCACCCATGCAGCCAAGAAAAACACAATGACATGAATCGGTATTACTATAAAGGGCTGGGCGTACAACACGAGAGCAATAGGCAAAATAGCAAGCAATAACATAACCGCCGCATTAAAAAACAGAGAAATCCAATGTTTTCGTACTATGCTGATAATCTCCTCGCCATCTTGAAGCACAATCATAGCGTAGCGATCATAATTGCAAAACATGCAAGCGCTAAGCTGTAATACGCAACACGCATGCCTCTAATGGCTCGGGAACTGAAATCATGGCGATGCCAATGGTACTCAAACAGCACGCTCATCACGAGAAAAAATAGCGCTTCTGCCCCTAGTATATATAGCATTACCATACCTCGTAAAAGTATAGCATGGTTACCCTTCCTAAACAGTAATAAGGCTCTTCTCTGCTCGTTTTAATAATACTGCATTCGTAGCAACAATAATTGAAGAGATACTCATCAGAAGCGCGGCAATCTCCGGCCGAAGAGAGATGCCAAAACTCGGATAAAGCACCCCAGCGGCCACAGGGATAGCCAGCAGATTGTAAATCGACGCCCAGAAAAGATTCTGCTTCATTTTCAAAACCGTGGCTTTGCTCAAACGAATGGCTCGAATTATGTCCGCCGGATCAGATCTCATAAGAACTATCTTAGCAGTTTCAATCGCAACATCCGTTCCGGCTCCGATAGCGATTCCAATATCTGCCTGCGCTAAAGCGGGAGCATCATTCACACCATCGCCAACCATAGCAACAAACTTCCCCTCATCTTGCAGTTTCTTTACGTACTTAGCCTTATCAGCCGGCAGCACTCCGGCAAAAATGCGTTCAATACCTAATTCTCGTCCGACGGCTTCGGCTACTTTTTGATGATCGCCGGTAATCATGGCGATTTCTATATGTAATTCTTTGAGCGCAGCAATAGCGCGCGCAGCCGTTGGCTTAATAGTATCAGCGGCTCCAATGACGCCCGCTAGCACGCCATCAACAGATACTAAGCTCAATGTCTTGCCCTCGCTGGCCAATGTATCTAAAACATCACGAGCAGAATCAGTGGATACGCTATTATCTAACAACAACTTTTCTTTCCCAGCCAGAATTGTTTTGCCTTGAGCAATCGCTTTGACCCCATGCCCAGCAATTGATTCAAATTTTTCAATGGTGGGAATATCTAACGTTTGCCGGCGCTCAACTTCTTCTAAAATTGCCTTAGCTAAAGGATGACTAGATTTTACTTCAACACTGGCTTCATAGCGCAGCACATCTGCCTCAGTAAAGCCGTTAAAAGCCGCCACATCAGTTACTTTCGGCTTACCTTCTGTTAATGTCCCTGTTTTATCTAAAATTACGGCTTGAATTTTCGAAACCTGTTCTAGCGTAGGAGCGTCTTTAATTAAAATATTGTGCTTAGCTCCTAAACTGGTACCAACTGCCACAGCGGTCGGCGTGGCTAATCCTAGCGCATCTGGGCAAGCAATCACAATTGTAGAGATTGCAAAAGTAAGAGCAAAGAGCAACGACTCGCCCATTACAAAATACCAGATAATAAAAGTAAGCAAGCCTCCGCCAACTGCCACAAACACCAGATATTTTGCAAAACGATCAGCTAGTTTTTGCCCAGGCGCTTTAGAATTTTGGGCGATTTCGACCAGCTTTACGATTTGAGCAAGCGCGGTATCCGCACCAACTTTTGTGGCTTTAAATTGTACTGAACCAGACTGGTTAATTGATGCTCCGATTACTTCATCCCCTATCTTCTTTGCAACAGGAATAGACTCCCCAGTAACAAGCGATTCATCGATAGCCGTTTCCCCCTCAACAATAACACCGTCAACAGGCACTTTATCTCCCGGTTTCAAAACTACTATCTCGCCAATTCTTACATCTGCCGTTGAAACAAGAATTTCTTTTTCGTTCCGTATTACTCGGGCTTGAGGCGGAACCAAGTTCATAAGCGCTTGAAGGGCATCAGTCGTCCCCCTACGCGATTTCATTTCCATCCAGTGACCAAATAACACAAACGTAATGAGCATAGCTGCCGCTTCATAATACGAGTCAGCGCTGCCAATAACTGTGAGCACGATACTGAACCCATAAGCCGCCGTAATGCCAACAGCAATGAGGACCGCCATATTGACGATTTTTTTCTGGAGTGCCTTGTAGGTTGAATACAAGAAAATCCAGCCGCTATAGAAAAAAACGGGTGTTGTGAGAATAAAAAGAAGCCACGGTATTGGGATAGGAGATGGAAGTTGCATACCAGGCAACATTTCTCCCATAGGAGAATACAAGATAATTCCAATAGTTATTATGAAAGCAAACCAGAATTTATTGCGGATATCCCGCTCCATCAGAGCAGCCATTTCTCGCCCCGCTAACCCAGAATGCTCCATGCCCATAGCCATCGTCATGCTCATCTTGAATTTTTCCCACTTGGTCATTTCCTTCTGATTATGTACTTGTGGCACTAAATTCATACCGCATTTGGGACACGAACCGGGCTTGTCCGAAATAACTTCAGGATGCATCGGGCATGTATATTGTTCGTTTGTATGCTTGTAATGATTCATACTATTTTATTTGCTAAACTATACATTCCAATCAAACCTAAAGCAGCAGTTCATTTTTTATTGATATATTTCCACAAAGCGACAGTAGCCAAAACGAGATTAATAATAACTAAGAGTGATACTAACCAGCCGAAAGCCATCATACCATTGCCATACGTACCATTCATCATGCTGTAACTATAATCGTAATTCATCATAAATATCACCGCCTTTCACTATCTTCAGTATATTCCTCATAAAGCATCAGCCACGAAAATCAATCTCAAACGGATACATACCCATTGAACATGTTCCTTGGAGTAGGCCAAGCTTCGGATTGCCCAGATCGATATCTGTTGTTCCTGCTGCTGGCAAATTTTTGCTTATTTGCATATTCGGAATACGGACAGATGAAGAGCAATCAAATGTCCCGTTCGTATCGACTCGCAGAACAGTAGGTATTCCCGCTTTCGCAGCGCTCTTTACGGGCAAGTACCCGCCCTTGGCCGTAATTTCAATAATTTGCTTGCCATCAATAATACTGACATTGTTTGCGGAAGCGGTTATTGCTGGCTGCGCACCGCCCCTTGCAAGCAACAGCGCTCCTCCGATAAAAACACCCGAAACGATTATTGCTGCAATAGTTGCATTCATGATGTATATAGTACTAGAAATTAAAAATAGGCGATATCGCTCCGATAATAACCAGGCTATTTATCAAGTTAAATAGCGCAAACATAATTACTATCAGTCCTGCCGCTTTAAAGAATACGCCTGATTGTTTATGGTTCTTAATGCCCAACGAGCTGAAACTGACAAGGGCTAATATCGGCAGAGTACCAAGCGCAAATGCAAGCATCGTAAGGCTTCCCGCAAGAAAACTGCCCGTGCTAAGCGCGTATAACTGCATTGATTGCGTAAACCCGCACGGCAGAAAAAATGTTGCAATACCAACAAGCATTGGCGTAAGAGTATGATTAAACTTTGAAATTCCATGAGCGTGCTTCGCAATAAATTTCGGCATTGCAGGTTGAAGTTTCTTTGCCCAAGGAAAAACATCAAGAAGATTAATGCCAAGAATCAACATTACAATACCGATGAGAATATTGAGCGTAACAGTCATAGCTGTATTCAGCGTAAAAGCAGCTCCGATTGCTCCTATAATCCCCCCAAAAATAAAGAACGAAACTATACGCCCAGCATGAAACAATAGCTGCGGCTTCACCGTATCTCCTTCTTTTGCAAACGTAGCAGACATCGAAAGCACCAGCCCTCCTACTACTGCCATGCACGTAGAAAGCGATGCGATGATACCGATAAAAAATGCCGTGGCATACGTGACCGATCCTGTGTTCACAAGATTCACTAATCCCGCTTTTTGCAATACAACAAACAATACCGCAAACGCCAGAGCTATGGGTACTGCGATAGTAAAATCTGCCCAATTCTTCGCAGCAATTTGCTTTTCAACGGAAACAGTATATCCGTGAGGCTTGAGGGGAACGGATAGCTCTTCTGCAATTTGCTCTGGTGTCTTATTGCCGAAGTCTCCAACCACTTCAACAGAATGATTATGCAAGCTTGATTTTACATGAGTAATATTCGGCAGGTCTTTCAATTCATTTTCAGTCATAAGCACGCATGCATTACAGTGCATGCCATGTACGTGAAATGTGTATGTTTTTTGTTCTTGGTTATTCATAGGCATCAGAGAATTTTATTCCACGTATCGCCAGTATCAGTAGTTTTATACAAGCCATTTTCATAGCCAAGCGCATATGCAACATTTGGACTGCTCTTGTCGAACGCAATATGCAGAATGGTTTCCCCGTTGAATTTCTCATTTACTTTCTTCCATGCAAAACCGCCGTCAATGCTTTTTCCAAGTCCCCCTAATTTTTCGGAGAAGGTGAGAATGACTTGAGCATTCTTCGGCTGAATGGCAATTGTCGATACTGCTCCACCCTCAAGCTCCTTCGATAACGATACCCAGCTTCTGCCTCCATCCCTGCTTACTAAAATTCCTTGCCCTTTAGGAGTCGCGGCATACACAATGTTCTCGTCCGCCGTATCGACCGCAAGGTACACCGGCAGCAAATCGCGATTTACGATCTCCCACGTTTTGCCTTGATCGCTACTGCGCTGGAGATTGCCCTGATACCAGCCATATACAACATTCGAATTCACAGGGCTTACAGCCATAGCATGGAAATCAACCGGTCCGTTTACTCCGCTTGATATCTTCTGCCATGTCACGCCGCCATCTTCGGATTTCTGAAATCCGATATTGCCGCCACGGTTGAAATGACCGCTGGAAAAGAAAACATTCGCTTCTGTAGGATGCGGGGAGAAACCCATGTAGTCGTCCTTGCTCTTGCCAACCCTGAAAATGTCTTTTTCGTTTATGAGTACAAATAGTCCATAATGGGTAGCAACATATACTTTGCTAGGGTCATTCACATCAACAGCTAAACCGTGGCCATGAGAGATAGACTGTTCGGGGTATAGATTATTTGCTGAAGGACTGTTTGGAGTAGTATCGCTGGAGTTTACCCCGTATCGCGATACGGGGCGCAAAAGCAACATAATGCCTCCGCCGATGACAATTACGGCCACAGCAATCCAGATATAATTTTTAGATGTTTTATTCATACTGCGTGTTTAATAATTTCTAAGTTGCAACTATGATGTTCTTTGCACCATGCTGTACATTTTTTTGCCCACTCCGCATCTTTGTATTCAAGACTGCATTCTGGACAGACAAACAACTTTTCTGATTTGTTCTCGCCGTGATTCATGCCAGCCATCATGAGCATCATCGAGAGCGGACATACAAGCACAAACAGAACCCATGAGTAGCTCGCAATGTTCGGTACAAACAAGTACGCAAGAAGCATGACTACTCCGATTCCCAACAATACTTTCCAATTCATACATGCTTTTAAGATGTTTTTCATAGCTGATTTATATTCCTATAGTTCTTCATCCACTCTTTCCAAAAGATAACTGCAACAAAGGGAAACAGAAGCGATGTTATCAGCCCAGGGTAATACCCGCCCCCCGCAAGTGCTTTATAGATATGATGCAGTTCAAGCACATATATACCACCTGCAAGCGCAAGGGTATACAGCCGAGTCTTCTCATTTATGAGCATTGCAAGAACAATGCACAACAATACCCACAGCATCATTTGAAACGTAACAAACATAACGCTATGCATCGAAAGCCCCTCAAACGGCACAAATAACGCCCGATCCCATACATCAACATTATAAAAACCAGTTTGAATTTCTTCAATTCCGTGAGCAATAAACAATGGGATGCTGAAACCAAAAATAGTGATGAGTTTTTTTGAAAGCATAAAGCTTATAGTTTTTTTGCCTTAAGCCGCAATGAGTTTCCGACAACTGATACGCTTGAGAAAGCCATGGCAAAGCCGGCAAAGACAGGGCTTAAGAGCCAACCAAAGACCGGATAAAACAACCCTCCGGCAAGCGGAATACCGATGATATTATAGATAAACGCCCAAAAGAGATTTTGCTTGATGCCGCGCATCGTGAGCCTGGAAAGCCGTATCGCTTTGACCAGCTTTGAAATATCCCCGTGCAGCAAAGTAATCCCTGCGGTCTCAATCGCTACGTCCGTACCAGTCCCCATGGCAATACCCACATCAGCCTGGGCCAGAGCAGGGGCGTCATTGACACCATCCCCTGCCATTGCAACAATTCTGCCTTGAGCTTGAAGCTCCTGTATCTTCTTGAGCTTATCCTCTGGAAGCACTTCGGCTACGACTTCATCTATACCGACCTCTTTTGCTATAGCTTCCGCTGTGTTTTTATTATCCCCGGTAAGCATTACTGTCTTGATTCCGAGTTTGTGAAGATTTTTTATTGCTGCAATTGCTTCTGGCTTAATTGCATCTGCAACCATAACCACCCCAAGAACTTTTTCATTAGTCGCAAGAATGACTGGCGTTTTTCCTTGTCTGGTTTCTGTCTCAATGTTCTTCAAATCAAAAGATAGCTTGAGGTCGGAAATCAGTTTTGTGTTTCCCGCAAAATATTCAGTGTTTTCAATAGTCGCTTTCAGCCCTTTGCCCTTTATACTTTCAAATTGAGAAATTGGCAGACGAGAAATATCTTTTGCTTTTGCGTATTCCAAAACAGCATGAGCGATCGGATGTTCCGACTTGCTTTCGAGACTCACAAGAATAGAGATGATTTTCTCATCAGGAAGTTTCGATACATTCTGTATATGCACTAACTCTGGCTTGCCCTTAGTTATCGTTCCTGTCTTATCAACCACAACGATATCAACCTTATGCAGCTTCTCCAGAGTTGCCGCATCTTTAATCAAAATACCCTCCCGCGCCCCTTTGCCGACACCGACAATAATCGCCGTTGGCGTAGCCAGCCCAAGCGCGCACGGGCAGGCAATCACCAGAATGCCGACAAACGACACTAATCCATTCGAAAGTGCTTGCGAAAACCCAAGCGCACCAGTGCCGACGATAAGCCATGCGCCTAGGGAAAGGAACGCGAGTACGATAACAATAGGAACGAATACCGCTGAAATCTGATCAGCTAACTTTTGAATAGGAGCACGGCTGCTTTGCGCCTCTTCAACCATCTTAATGATACGAGCAAGCAATGTCTCTGAACCGACTTTCGTAGCTTTGAATATAAACGAGCCAGTAGTATTTATTGTACCTGCAACAACCGTATCACCAACATTTTTCTCAATAGGCATAGGTTCACCAGTCACCATAGACTCATCAACAAAAGACGACCCATCGGAAATTATTCCATCAACAGAAATACGAGCGCCTGGCTTTACGACAATCTGATCGCCATGTACCACCTGGGTAACGGAAATTTCTTGCTCTTTGCCGTCACGAATAACGATTGCTGTTTTTGCTTGCAGATTAAGAAGTTTCTCTATGGCGTCGCCCGTTTTTATCTTCGCTTTCGCCTCCAGGTATTTGCCTAATGTAATAAAAGCGATCACCACGATTGTTACGTCGTAATACGTATGCTCAACATTTACATACTGCCGAAGCGGTTCTTCAAACGCGGTCATGATAAAGCTGTATAAAAATGCAGCGGACGTACCGATACCGATAAGGCTATCCATATTTGCCTTGCCATAGCGCAAGAAACGGTAGAAGCCCAATAGATACGGTTTACCAATCACAAACAGCATGTATGTGGCAAAAATCGGCAACAGGTGATGCACGAACTCATACATAACCGTAGACATTTTTGGAATCGTCCCAAATTGCGCCAAAATGTCCCAGCCCATGATAACGATGCTGAAAACAGTCAGCGGGATAGCTATCATAACTTTTGCTCTCATGTCGGCAACTTCTGCAAGTTTTTCTTGCTTAGATTGACCAATGCCGGTGTGATCGGCGTGCCTGCCTGTCCGGTAGGCAGGTTCTTCCACAACCAATGAATATCCTAACGGCTCAATCTTCTTGGAAAGTTCTTGGGGGTTTATTTTTGACGGGTCAAAAGATACTTTGGCTTTCTCGGTGCCATAATTCACTTCCGCAGACTGAACGCCTTCCACTTTCTTAAATGTCTTTTCAATGATAGAAGAGCATGAAGCGCAATGCATTCCTTTGACTCTATAAATTTGTGGGGTTTTCATATGGTTCTATTTATAGTGAGCTTGTCGAACTATTTCCGTTTCAACCGATATACGGTGAGTATTTCTGCCTTTGCTTTGTTTTCTTCACCCTTTTTTATTTGATCAACCACGCAAGTGCCTAAATGATTTTCCATTAACAGATCCTCAACACCAGACAATGCCCGTTTTACCGCTGATGTCTGCGTAATGACATCAATACAATAGGTATTACGCTCAACCATATCCTGCAACCCCCTCACTTGCCCTTCGATAATCTTGAGTCGGCGCAGTGCCTGTGTTTTAATATCCTGTTTCATGCGCCAAGTATACCCCCATGGGGTATATTGCGCAAGAGAAAATTTTTATGTACCCAAGGTCGCGTCGCCCTCATGCCATTCTGCCGGGCACAACTCCCCTGTCTGCAGCGCCTGCACGACGCGAAGCACTTCTTGTACAGAACGGCCAACGGAATTATCGGAAATCATCATCCAGCGCACCAAGCCTTCCGGGTCAATAATAAACGTACCTCGCTGAGCAGCGCCATCGGAATCAAGAATTCCATACGCTTTTGTGATTTCCT
>MHHS01000007.1:0-5817 GCA_001817115.1 Candidatus Andersenbacteria bacterium RIFCSPHIGHO2_12_FULL_45_11b | reverse complement strand
TTCAGTTTTGCAAATTCAGGCTCCAGTTTTGCAAATTCCCTAATTTCAGTAGGACACACAAACGTAAAATCGCGAGGATAGAAAAATAGCACAAGCCACTTTCCGCGATACTCTTCAAGAGATATCTGCACAAATTCGCCCGACCGGTACGCCTCAACTGCAGAAAAACCTGGCGCCAACTCACCGACAATGTTCATAGCGCTTCCGTTGTTGCACCATCAAAATGCTCTGTATCATTCATCGCGTCTGCCTTTATTTCGTGCACCACGCCATCCTTATGATGGGGCGGACAGTACAGCGTATATAGCTTCATCGGACTATCTGCAGAGTCATTAATAATATTATGCTTTGCGCCTGCTGGAACAATAATCACACTGCCGTCTGTAATAGCGTGTTCTGTGCCATTAATAATCGCTCTGCCCGACCCCTGTTCTATGCGTAAAAATTGATCCACATCGTGAACCTCTTCTCCGATATCTTCACTAGGAAGCAAGCTCATAATCGTCAACTGTGAACTCTTTGCCGTATACAAAACCT
Organism: Candidatus Andersenbacteria bacterium RIFCSPHIGHO2_12_FULL_45_11b; assembly: GCA_001817115.1. Classification (GTDB taxonomy): domain Bacteria; phylum Patescibacteriota; class Andersenbacteria; order UBA10190; family UBA10190; genus HO2-45-11b. Next base: position 5,280 of record MHHS01000007.1, on the reverse strand, counting down.
GACGAAATTTATTATTATCTATTGTTTTTTGTTCTATATTTTCAATGTATCCATGCATGTTTTCATCATACCGCCGATAAAAAACGCCGTCGAGTCCATACTCGACGGCGGCGCATCTCCCGAAAACGGATCTTTACACAATTCTTGCGTTGCGGGGAAGCAAGAATGCGCACTCGAGGCAAATACTGCCAACATCGATCATCATATCAGTCACCGAGAAACACCCGAAAAAACCTCCGACAACAAGCGCCCCTGCCGCCGCACCTGTAAAGAACATTTTTAACCGAAACATACGTCACCTCCTAGACAAGAGAATTCACCCTCACAACACTACAGTAAATGTGCACAAAACTTCCTAGCTCGTCAATTACGCTTTACAAAATAGTCAAAATGCTATATATTGTAAAAGATAGCTTATTTCGGCCATTGCGCCTGTTTTCACAAAAATCTCAATAGATAGGCAAATAATACAAACAAGAGCTACTTCTAATAGCCTTACTATGATATCTGCGCAAGAATTAGAAAAAATACGAGTGCCTAAGTTTTCGATTTCAACATCGCTGATTATCAATGCTGCAAAAGAGAAAGGCTTGCAATTCGAACCGCTTCCAGAACGTGCCTTTCGCATCTCTGATACCAAAACATCGTATTATTTTAAAGGGACCAGCTTCCCATGCAATGGCATGGTTTCTTCTGCGCTTTCATGCAATAAATATTTTTTACGAAAGATGCTAAAACGACACAGTGTCCCAGTTCCAAAAACAATCCGTTTGCGCTATGCATCGCAATGGCAACGAGCGATTACAGGATCGCTTCACTTTCCTTTGGTAGTAAAACCGACATCAGCATCCCATGCGCACGGATCATCAATGAATATTATTAACGAAGACGAGTTGCGCAGAGCAGTACGGCGCGCGTTCGATTATATGAAAAAAAATAAAGCTGGGACGCGCGTGCTCGTAGAAGAGTATTTTGCGGGCGAAGATTTGCGGTTTTTTGTAATCGGCGACCAGGTTGTATCTGTGCTGCAACGAGAACCGGCATATATTATTGGCGATGGAATAAACAAAGTTCGCAAATTAATTGCGAACTTTAATCAAGAATGGCAGTCACCTATCAAGTACGATCTTCCGCTGTGCCCTATTCCGATCGATACAGAAACAGCTCGGCGCCTCCGCCGACAAGGAAAAACCCTGAACTCCGTTCCTAAAAAAGGAGAAAAAGTTACGCTCCGATGGAATGCAAATATCAGCACAGGGGGGCGCGCAATTGACGTTACAGACATTGTGCATCCGAACTTAAAAAAACTGGCAATCCAAATTGCGCATATTGCAAAACTAGAAATCACCGGCGTAGATATATTATGCAAAGACATAACATCGGAAGATACTTCTTCTAAAAACGTATGCGTACTAGAAACGAACGATTCTCCAGGGATCGACATTCATCACTTCCCATTTATCGGCAAAGGCGAAAATATATCAGGAATGATCTTGGACTATATCTTCAAGAAGGATACTGTTCTGGCTGAAACGGATTCAACCGTACAACTTTAACATCGTATTTTCCTCTTTCGTGCAATGCATCCAACACCTCTTCATCTGATGGCAATTGATTGTACCCCATAGCAATAATATCAAATTGCACCTCATCGAATATGTGATATTTGTGAGCTGTTTTCCTGCCCAATATAACCTCATCTACAAACGGCAATACCCTTATTGCATTCATGCGTTCTTCTTCAGACTGTTTCGCATCGCGATGCTTATGGGCGGCAATCGCGCTATCATGCGCCACGACGACCGTTAAATGATCTCCCAGCGCTTTCGCTTGGCGAAGAAAATCGATATGCCCCTCATGCAGAGGGTCAAATGCTCCGAATGCAATTACGCGCGTCATAGACACAATATATCACCAAGTATTACAGTAGTATGTCGTTTTGAGGTTCAACGTCGTACTTTTTCCTGACTGAATCGTAACGGTCTGCGGAAGCACGCCTTTCCACATATCAGGTGAAACCATCAGCCCCGGCTGTAAATAATCCGGATATATAGCGTATGATCCAACAGGCAATTCTACTTTAAAGGTTCCGTCATGATTAAACTTCAATGTCTTAATTTTATTATTTGATTGGTAGATATTGATGCCGAATTGCTCATTGCCCGCGAATGCACGGCAAGTTGCCGTAACGGTTTGGGAAATAGTAGCTCTTCCAGTAAGAATGCCTGCTGATTGCGGAACCGGAGTAAATGCAGCTCTGGGAGTTGGCGTTGGGCGCTGCGTGGACGCAGGTTTCGGAGTTGGAACAAGATTAGAGGCAGGAACGGCGCAGATCCCCATAGCAACATCTACGCTGCAGCTTGATGGAGTGTAATACGTTGCCGTAAAACTGCCGCTGTAAAACCATCCTCCTTGAAAATTAGCATGCACGGTATCAGAAGATTTGATTGCGGTTTTTGGAAGGTATATCGCAGTGGCAACCCCGCCGAGAGCAGTAACGGAAGTTTGAGGAATAATAAGCCCAATACTGCTATTATTCGACCAGGTAACCCGAAGGTTGTTTAGCTGCGATGACTTTACGGTTGTGCCAGTCGTTGTAATATTCGCTTGCAGTACGTTATTAGCAACAGAGCAATCAAGCTTTGTAGTAATTTGCATGTTAGGCGCCGGGGCAGGAAAAGCCGCAAGCGATAATGATCCGCTGTAGAATGTTACCAAGAAGATTGTGACGCCAGCAATTGCGAGCGCTCCGCCCACCATCCACATCTTCTTTTTCTCAACCTTCTTTTTTCTCATAAAATAAGCTTTACACGCATTACTTCTATAAGAGTACCACATTTTGGCACATGTGGCATACTAAGATACATGATGGAGGTGATCGTTATATGAATAAAACTACATTACTTCGTTTTTTAGCTGCTCTTGGATCTAGCGCGCTATTCGCTGCTCCAGCGCTAGCGGATATCATAGTAATTCCTCCGCCAGATTCTCCTTGTGCGGAAACTGCTGCATACGATAATCACGGAGACTATGTATCATGCGTTGCCCATCACCCAGAGTTGTGGGGCCTGAAAGGAAATTCCGACGCCGGCCAGTCAGCTATTGGCCAGTAGAGATAATTTCAATCGGCTGCAGGGTAGAGGCCGGAGTATTCGTACTTGCAGATGATGACCGTATCGATCCGTACAGACGAATTGCGCCGTATATTAACAGGTATAGAATAATAAGCGCAAACAAGCTAACAACTACAATGGCCTCTACCCAATGCCAGAATGGGAATACATACCAAGCCTTTTTTATCCGCTTCCACATCATAGAGGAGTGTGGTCTATCGTTCTTTTTTATTTAATCAAATAACTCAACGCCACCCTTAAATAATACGACAATGTGTGATGCTCAATCTTTATCTTTTCCATTGCATCACATTTTAATTTGTTCGGCAATCGTGGAGATGATCGGCAATTTAGTAGATTTCCCCTGCCATGCAGCAATAATACCCATAATAGCAAGCACAAGTACCGCTATATTCAAAAGCCACCCAATAATAGGAATGAATCCCAATATGAACGAGGCAGCAAAAAGAACCACGCCCTGCTTGGCATGAAATTGCACAAACGGACTATCTTTCTTTACTAACAGAAACACAACGCTTAAAATCCACACATACGATAACGCTGCCATTACCTTATTATCTCGAATATCATCTTTCGGCGCGGGCGAGCTTGCTTGCTGTTGTTTTGATTGATTAGGTTCCATGTTTGCAGTATATCATCATTTTATTAATCTGTTGAGTGCAAAACCTTGCCATCGCCATGACTGATATTTACATGTTTATATATGCCTTCAAGTCGGCTCCCTTTCGACCGATAAAAGACCTTTCGAACCAAGAATATAATAAAACGTGATATATAATGGACAATAAGAATCCCCTCCGCATCGGGTTTACTTGAACCATTATATCGTTCAGACGGTGCTATATCGTCAATAACTCTATATCGAATAACATTATTCCAATAAAATTGGATGACTGGTTTTTGAAATATATATTTCAAATACCAGCAATATTTGCGATTCGCTCGCAATACTGCCTGCATGTTCTTACTTTTCCGTACAAACACCAATACCCCCTTATCATAAAATACAAACCAAAGGTGACTCGGATACGGTGATATCATTTCAAACATTCCATCCGGCACGGCAATATACCCGCGATTTGAGATGCGCATAATTTCTTCAATTACCGTTCCCGGCTCTTCGACATGCTCCAGCAAATGGCTGCAGAATGAGAAATCAAACGCATGCTCAACAAATGGAGTGCTTGCAACATCGCTATCTATATACATTCCAACTGACCTAGTCGTTGTAGTGCTTGTAAAGCGATGCTCATTTGCGAACGCCTGTTTATCAACGCATACATCCGCCCGCCAAAATGGTTTGTCACCGGATCCAAGATCCACAACCAATTCATGAGATTTCACCATCAACCCCGGATATATTTTTGCAAAAAAATCTGAAACTATCACAACTGCATATTAAAATAAAAACAAAAGCAATACTCACCATTTATACCAGGTTTTGCTTTCGAAGCATGTGGTAATACTCCTTTTTCTGAAGCAAAATAACCCCCACGCCCACAAGAGTAACCGCGAATTTCGTAAGCCCTCCAACAATCGGAATAAACCCGATAATATAGTACAGCAAAAGCCCTGCTACAAACGCCCAAACCGGAGATAATTTCCATGCCGCCTTTTCACTTACGAACACACCAATTGCAAGCACGACAAACACTTTAGAGATATATAGCAGCACGCCGTACCCAAATAGCAGAATAGAAGCAATTGGAATACCGACGACAGTTGCAAAGAGACTAATAGCAATGATCGGGGTTACTATAAGCGCCACCAATCCAACCAAGAAACTCGTCCAAAACTTTTCTCGCACCATGCCCGATGCTTTTTGGGAATACACTGGAAACAACCAAACGAGTAAAGCGCCGACAATAAGAGTCGAGATAAAAGATACAATCCTTAAGCCCGAAGCGAACCTTGCAGCATTTTCTGCAATTCGATTCGTATGCATTTGGGCCTGCGTTTGGTGAAACGTTGTTTTTCCTCGCACGTTCGCGCTTGCCGAAATTGCAGCCTCATCGCTGCTCCAATAATCTAAGTTGCCATGAATGACTGCATCCGGAGAAATCTCCATCGTCCCCACCCCCACCACTACTGCATTGCCGGCAACAGCCGCATCATTGTCAATCGTAATATTTCCGCAGAGAAGCGT
>MHHS01000006.1 GCA_001817115.1 Candidatus Andersenbacteria bacterium RIFCSPHIGHO2_12_FULL_45_11b | reverse complement strand
CGCTGCATAGAACTGCGAAATACTTTTAAGTACGCGGGAAATTTCTTCTTGAATTTGGTCTGGTCTGCAGAAAATATGCGCATCGTCTTGCGTAATAGAGCGCACGCGAGCCAAGCCCAATAGTTCGCCAGCCTGTTCGTCTCGATACACCGTTGTCATTTCCGCATAGCGCATTGGCAAGTCGCGATAACTTCTTGGTCTGCTTGCATAAATTTGCGTATGGTGCGGACAGTTCATCGGCTTGATCACAAAGTCGTCATTTTTATGCCCTTTTACGTGGAATAGGTCGTCTTTGAATTTATCCCAGTGCCCCGATGTTTTATATAATTCCGGTTTCGTAATATGCGGAATCCAAACTTGTTCGTAACCAAGAGGAGTCAAAATAGACCACAGAAAGTTTTCTAATTGCTTCCGGATAACAGTTCCTTTTGGCGTAAAAAGCGGTAGCCCCGGGCCCACGTGCTCGGAAAATGTAAATAAATCCATTTCCTGCCCGATTTTTCTATGATCAGGAATTTGTTGTTCTGGTTCGTTCATAGCTCTATTTGTACTACATATACCCATAAATCTCTCCATTGACATTTTAAATGAATAGGAGTATAATTATTGCAGTTCTTTGAAAACCTGCATATAGATGCCATTGTGGCAGAATTCAGCGTTTTCGAGAGTTTTTTGAAAGGACTGACTGTCATGACTGACACTCGGCTTGCGCTCTGCGATGTTCGTGGACCGCTCAACGACCTGACCGAGAAACTTTGCGGTGAAGAGTCCGAAGCATGGCTTGTCGGACTCAAGAAGTTTCTACGGAAAGAAAATCCGTGGGAACACGCCCTGCAAGCATCTTCACCGATTGCTTCTGCATCTCCGACCAAAACGTACCCGACCCCATTCGTTCCAGGACTTACTTGGAAAGATCGGATTGAGCGGTGCAGGTTCGACTACGTCGATCCGGAGATCTGGCAGTACATCGATTCGTTTGTGGAGGCCGAAGAGGAGCATGCCTCTCCAATCCATATCGAGCTGGATCGTTTCGGAAAGAGCATGAGCAGCTCCGGAGCGGAATCTTTTCAAGCCAAGAACGGCAAAAATATGATTTCACCCGCGCGTTTTCTCAGCTTGTGCGAAACGTATCCGAACCTTCAGCGGGAAGACCCCATCATCTGTACCCAGAAAATCTGCGTTGACCGGCACGGTGAGGTTCGTGTTCTGTTTGCGCTCGAGTACGATGGCGAGCGGGGGCTGTATCTGGGTTGCCGTGACGGTGTTTGGTCTGGGTATTGTCGTTTCCCCTCTACCCGCAAGGTTTCTTAGCCCTTGGCAATTGGACCCTTAGTGCTTGGAAAGGACACTCGGGATCTTGGCGTTCGTCGCTCTTGTTCAAACTTCGGTTTGCGACAAGAGCTTTTTTATTTTGCATTAATGAATATATAATACGTATGGATAGTAAACGATACAGTCTGCGGATAATATCTTCGGGCGGTTGAACCCTAGAGCATTCCGTTTCAGCCGGAATAGGATCGGTGAAGCCTACCCGTCGGGTAGGCAGGGCTTACCCTAGCGTGCGGCGGATGATTCTTTTGAAGAAGAAACTTGGTGCAGATAATAGGAGAGTTATCATTCTCTCGAATGCGAAACAGTCCCAAGAATATTCGCGGGGCGGTGACATAGAAGTTATCTTGCACGCTATGGTTGACCGGAACGGTAAGGTTCGTGTTCTGTATGCGAACGAGAACGATGGCAAGCGGAAGCTGTATCTGAATTACCGTGACAATGATTGGAATGAGAATTGTCGTTTCCCCTCTACCCGCAACTTTCTTCTGATTAACGGCAACGCTCCCGTAGCTACGGCGCAGGAGCTGTTTGTCTGATATGTTTTTGCCATCCTCCAAGCATTTTGCCTGCTTCAGTGAGCGGTACTGCGATAGGGATATACTGGTTGTGTTCCAGCATGCTCATCTCGGAAGTTAATTGCAAGAAATATTTAAGTGCGTCTAATTTCCCGCTTGCCCGTTTGATGATAGAGCTTTTTTGATCCTTCGGTGCGTACTCCGCAAGTAAAATAAATTCAATTGTTTCAAGAAACAGCATGTCTATTTTTATGCCAATGGTAAACCGAGAAAACTTCTGCATATTTTGCAGACTTCGATGCCACGCCTTATATGCATCTCCTAAGCAGCTTAGGATTGGCAAATTATCTGTGGACAACTTTGCGATGGGGGGGGGTCTGCTTTATTGGTTGTTTATGAGAATCCAATTGAGTCATACATTTAAAGATATTATTTCTTTGGATAATTTGCTACGCGGATGGAATGGATTTCTCAAGGGTAAGCGAAATAAAAAAGACGTGCAAGTGTTCGATCGAAATCTGTTTGATAATCTTTATGATCTCCATGCTGATCTTGCAAGCCATACGTATCAGCATGGTGCCTATAAGGCTTTTGCGATAGCTGACCCAAAGCCGAGAAATATTCACAAAGCAACTGTTCGGGATCGCGTGTTACATCACGCAATATATCTGATACTTTATCCATTTTTTGATCGTACGTTTGTCCATTATTCGTATTCATGTAGAAAAGATAAAGGAACTCACAAGGCAATTGAACAATTTAAAAAGTATTCTACGAAGTTGAGCAATAATAATACAAAAATTTGTTATGTTCTCAAGTGCGACATTAGAAAATTCTTTGCAAGCATTGATCAAAATATTTTACTGGGAATTCTCTCCCTTTCTATTCCAGATGTGGATATTATGCGGTTGCTCAAGGAAATTATTAATAGCTTCCATGCAAACGAAGCGGGGAAAGGCTTGCCACTTGGCAATCTTACGTCACAATTGTTCGTGAATATATATATGAACGAATTTGACCACTATGCAAAACATGGATTGCATGCAAAGCAGTATGTTCGCTATGCTGATGATTTTGTGCTTTTATCTCACGATAGGGCATGGCTTGAAAAACAGATTCCAAAGATAGAGTATTTTTTAAACGGGGTGCTGTGTTTGAATCTGCATCCTGACAAAGTATATATTCGTTCTTTAGTTTCGGGAGTAGATTTTCTGGGATGGGTAAATTTTCCAGACCATCGAGTGTTGAGATCAGCTACGAGCAGACGTATGCAAAAGCAGATTGCAGAAAATCCTAAAGAAGAAACGGTTCAGTCGTATTTGGGGTTACTACGGCATGGGAATACGGAACGGCTTACGAAGGATGTATTGAATTTGTACGGATTATTTCGTGAAAAAAATAGTGAATAGTTTAGTTGCTTTAATGCGCTACTTCGATGTTGATTTGATTTGGGCGGGAAGGGGCGCTTGTTACCCAAAATGGCCAGAACTTTCAAGCAATTTTCTCCAATTTCTTTTTCAGTTCTGGTAGATCGTTTTTATATGCATCCCAAACGACTTCGTCGTTGATTTGCCAGTATGCATGAACCATGGCGTTGCGCTGGATTTTTGTTCATATAATAGTTGTGCTTCTTTTAGTACATCATCTCGAAAATACTTACTCAAAGATTTTGAAGGCACCACATCCACATCTTTACCAAGTTGTTTTTTTGAATGCTTCTTGTATGTCGAAGAGCGCAAAAAAGCCAATCGGCAGTTTACCATTTAAATCGATTAATAAGTCGACGTCACTAGTCGGTTTTGCATCTCCGTGAAGCTGTGATCCAAATAATCGTACGCGATCAATAGCCTCCTTATGGGGCATTGTTTCCATTGCTTTACAGACTGCGCGCTTAATATCATCTTTGCTCATGTTTGCATTATATCACAAATTATGGTGGATTGCAAAAATTAATGCGCTACTTCGATGTTGATTTGATTTGGGCGGGAAGGGGCGCTTGTTACCCAAAATGGCCAGAACTTGATATCCACATCTCCGATACTGGGAAAATTTTTGAAGTGGTTTGCCAGTTCCTGTTTGCCCAAGCCGGCGAGATTATCTTCCGAAAGTTCGCTAGATCCGATTTTTTTGCCGTATGTTCCGGTGAGCGATGCGGAAATGCGCGCCTGCCCGGTATTCCAATCTGTTTGTGTGATCGCAAGAGAAAAAGATGCGGGGTCGTATGATATAAATTCTTCGTCAGGCGCAACTTCAGCACGGAGCGCAAGCGTCATCAGGCTGATGATGTCATGCGAATCTACGATAAATTCTTTCGCCTGTACCGTTGCGCTTGCCGTATAGCTGACTGCCTTGCTCCCGGCTTGCACGGAAGCGTCGTTATGTTCTGGGGTAACGGATAAAAGGTCGGAGCGCACTTCTGCGTTGCCGGCTTCTTTTTTAATTGCATCCAGCGCTTTCTGTTTTGCTGCTTCAAGTACTGTTTGTTTTGCTTTATCGATATCTTCTTGGGAAATTGCATGCGCGCCAAGCTCTCCTCCGGAGAATTGCGACTTACTTTCTGCATATACTGCTTTTTGCAGCCCAGGCGAAAACTTATCTACTAAAAATTTCCCAGGAGGAACATCGCCAGCTTTTCCTGTTTCTTTTGCAGCCACCGGCGCGTCAACCGTACCGTTCGGCGGAATGATGACAGGATTATCAGTTAAAAACATCACGCCCGTGGGCTCGTATCGAAGATGCGTTTTTGGAAGCAGCCGCTGTTCCGTGTCTTGCGTATTCGTAAACGTTACCGTGCCCTTGGAATTTCCCTGTGTTACATCGCCGTCGGATTGAGTGAATGATTGCTCTGCATGGCCTTCTTGGGAAATGATTTTTGCTGGCAGGGCATAGTGGACGTAATCAGGCGTCGTTGTTTTGGAGGAGAGTATGATGTCTTTAGATATTTTGCGTTGATCGACTTTTGGGCGGACGGTGATAGTTGTGTGCGGAAGCGCAGTGGTCAACACTATGCCAATAACGGCAATAACGAGAATAATAACAACAAGCGATATGCTTTTCTTAGGGAGTTGAAAAAAAGTTGCCATAAGCTATGTGGGGATGCGGATTGATTGCCTGCCAATAATAGCAGAAATTGCTGATATTGTTTCATCTTCAAGCGTGATGCGATAGGGAGTTGCAATCGTTGCTACGCTGCCGCCTCGCGGGATATGGAGCGTAACGGGGATTCCATTCGTATCTACGTGTTTTTGCGCCAGCGTAGCTTGCAGCTTTTCCAAGTGATCTCGAGATACGGAGGGCGACAAAGAAAGAGTGACAGTCGGCCTGCGTTTTTCATGCTGCGGGATGGAGGGTTCCGCGGATGCAGTTTCGTGGGTGAGCGGGCGGATTTTATTAGCCAGCACTTTTGCTTCGCCATCTTTATCGGAAAGCGTCCCGTCAATAATTATTTTGGCACCGTCGATCCAGAGCGCTGCAGTTTCTTCTAACAGCTTTGGAAACACGAGCACTTCCGCGCTGTGCGATAAATCTTCTACGGTTACAAACAGCATCGGCTTTCCGCTTTTTGTAATAATTTTTTTAATGCGCGAAATAATTCCTGCAATGCGGATAGTTGCGCCATCCCGCCCTGTGGTAACGGAAGCCAAGGGAGAAGCGATGCGATCTATGATGGCGACATATTCCCGAAGGGGATGTTCCGATACGTACAATCCCAATAACTCTTTTTCCCATCCTAGGCGCTCATCTTGCGTGCTTGGCACTGCTTGCGCGAGTGTAATTTTCGGTTCGGGAAGCGGAGCTTCGGCGGTACCGAAAAGATTCTTTTGCCCCAAGTCTGCTTTGCGATGCAATGAGCGGTTGAATTCAAGAAGTGCATCCGCGTTTGTAAGTACTTGGTTGCGCTCTGCAACACAATCGAATCCGCCGGCTTTTGCCAAGCTTTCCACTGTTTTTTTGTTGAAATCTTTTACGTTGATTCTGCGGAAAATATCAAACAAATCAATAAATGGCCCATGTGATGTTCGTTCTGCAATAAGGGCCGTCATGGCATGGTGACCCACGTTTTTAACGGCAGATAATCCGAAACGGATTGCCTGCCTGCCGGCAGGCAGGCCTGCTGCGTCGTCTTTTATATTTACCACAGAGAAATCAACTTCGCTCTCGTTGATATCTGGCGGAAGGACGGGGATATTGAGCGCGATTGCATCGGCAACTTCAATTGATTGGCGATCCGTATTTCCTTCATCGCAGGTAAGGAGTGCCGCCATAAATTCTGCCGGGTAATGCGCTTTTAAATATGCAGTGTGGTACGCAATCATGGCATAGCATGCCGCATGAGCGCGATTGAAGCCATATCGGGCAAATGGTTCGATGAAGTCCCAAACCGCCTGCGCTGTTTTCTGGTCGACCTTTTGCGTTTCAATTGCGCCCGTAATGAATTTCTGGCGCTGCTCGTCTAACAGTTCTTTAATTTTTTTCCCTACTGCCTTTCGAAGAATATCTGCTTCTGCGTAGGAGAATCCGGAAAATTGCCGGGCAATCATAAGCACTTGATCTTGCGTTACGATGACGCCATATGTTTTTTCGAGAATCGGTTTGAGGGTGGGGTGCAGATACGTGATTTTTTTTCTGCCGTGTTTTGCTGCAATGAAGTCGGGAATAGAATCCATCGGGCCCGGGCGGTACAGCGCCACCATGGAAATGATATCTTCGAATTCTGTCGGTTTTAACTCCTTCAAGTATCGGCGCATGCCGGAGGATTCCAGCTGGAATACGCCGATTGCCTTTGCTTGCTGGAGCAGTTCATACGTTTTAGAATCTTTTGTTGATAACGTTTCCAGGTCAATTTCTACGCCATGAAGCTTCTTGATGATCTCTAGCGCTTTTTGCAACACTGTTAAGTTTTTTAGCCCCAAGAAATCCATTTTCAGAAGACCGAGCGATTCCACCGCGGCCATCGCATATTGAGTCACCGTATCTTTTGTGCCGTCTGACGTACTGGAGAGCTGGAGGGGCACGTATTCCGTGAGAGGCTTGTCAGTAATTACCACGGCAGCCGCATGTGTGCTGGCATGTCTGCACACTCCTTCCAGCTTTTTTGCCATGTCGATCAGCTTTTTCGCCTGCGGGTCGCTTGAGTATAACGTTTTCAAATCGCCGTCTTGCGACAGCGCTTCTTCGAAATTCGTAAACTGCGGAATTGCTTTTGCAACCAGATCGCAAAATGAGTAGGGCATAGCCATTGCTCTGCCGGCATCTCGTACTGCAGCACGCGCCGCCATAGTTCCGAATGTGATAATTTGCGATACGTGTTCTTGCCCGTATTTTTCCCGAACGTAATCGATAACTTCCGCTCTGCGATCGTCGGCAAAATCCAAATCGATATCGGGCATGTTGACGCGTTCCGGATTCAGAAATCTTTCAAAGAGCAAGTCGTACGCCAGCGGATCTACGTTTGTAATATTGGTAAGGTATGCCACGAAGCTCCCCGCAGCGCTTCCTCTTCCGGGCCCTACGAAGATACCTCGTTTCTTCGCTTCCATCACAAAATCGGAAACGATTAAGAAATAGGAAGAAAATCCTGTTTGCGTAATAACGCCCAATTCGTATTCCAGGCGCTCGCGCGCGCCCTCCGGCAAATCTTTTCCGTATCGTGTTTGTAATCCGGATTCACATAATTCTTTTAATGCATCATCGGGCGTTTTATTGTTTGGAAGCGGATAGCGGGGCAGTTTGTTTTTATAGAATTCAAACGTTACATCGCACATGTCTGCAATTTTTTGCGTGTTATCGACTGCCTCGGGATATTCTTTCCACGCTTCTTTTACTTCTTGGGGGCTCTTCAATGAAAAATCTTCATCCAGCATGCACATGCGGTCTTTTTCGTCTACCGTTCTTCCAGTCTGTACGCAAATCAAAACGTCTTGTGCTGCTGCGTCTTCCGGATGAATGTAGTGGCTGTCGGCAGTTGCAACTAATCCGACGTTATATTTTTTCGCCAATGCAATTAGTTTTGCATTTAATTTTATTTGATCAGGAATATTCGGGTGGTCCTGCACTTCCAAATAAAACCGATCTTTCCCGAAGTGTTCGATATGCCATTCCATGAGCCGTTTGGCATCCTCCTCGCGATTTTCCATCACTGCTTTCGGAATATCGCCATTGAGGCAACCGGACAGAACAATTAAGCCGTCTGAATATTCTTCTAATAATGCGTAATCGATGCGAGGTTTATAATAGTATCCTTGTAAAAATGCTTTCGTAGAAAGCTGCATCAGGTTTTTGTATCCGGCGTTGTTTGATGCGATGAGCGAAATGTGCCGCGGGTTTGCGTCTATTTTTCCGCGCTTGTTCTCGTGCCCGTTGGGGGCAAGGTACCCCTCCATGCCGATAATCGGCTTAATGCCCGCTTCTTGTGCAGCTTGCACAAACTCAATTGCCGCATACATAGCACCGTGATCCGTTATAGCAAGGCTATTCATGCCTAGCTCTTTTGTACGGGCAACTAACGCATCGATTTTACCTAATCCGTCAAGCAGGGAGTAATGGGAGTGTACGTGGAGGTGAGTAAAGTCGTTCATGGCTTAGAAAGTATACCGCATATGGTATGATGTGTGCATATGAGCATGCATCGGGTTCTGAAGAAAACGGCATATGCCGTAGGGTACATTGCGGTAGCGGGGTTGTTGTTATTTATTATTATTGCGCCGTTTATACCGAAAAAGCAGGCAACGGGGCCTGTTATAACTCCAGAACCGCTTGCACCGATAATTGTTGAAAACATCGTTGCTATTCCGCATATTGCCGAGCAGGGGCCAACGGGAAAAACGGTAGATGTGGTGGCGCGGCTAAGGAATAATAATCCGAGGGCAGGCGTTGTGAAATATCCCATATCGTTCACATTGTATGACGCTTCGGGAACAGCGATTCAATCAAAAACACAAGATGAATATGTGCTGCCGGGAAGCATTCAATATGTTGCCGCACTTGATATTCCAGTGCCTCCAGGGGCTGTGTTCGACCATGCAGATATAACTACGCCCGCACAGCCTGCATTTATTGTTATTCCTGGGTCTGCGCCAACTCCGCAGTTCAGTATTTTCTTGCGCGACCGTACGTACGTATCTTCAGGAGCGTTTCCGTTAGAACAGCAAACAGGGATTGTGACGAATACATCCTCATTTGATTGGCAGAAAGTGCAAGTGGTTGCGGTTGCTGTTGATGATAATGGAAAGGTGGTAGGGGTAGGGAAAACGTTTGTTGGAAAGCTGCTCATCGGCGAACAGCGAGAATTTACCTTGCAGTGGCCTCGTCCGAGCGGTAAGACAAATAGGGTGATTGCTATTGCAACAACGGATATGTATTCAGATTCCAATTTTGTGCAAATTGTTGGAGACCCGAATAATTTGCGGTAAAACGAACGCATGAGATTTGCCGAAGTATTTCGATCTGCGGACTGGACGATTATAGGAGCTATGCTGCTGTTATCCAGCATCGGCCTTGCGATGCTTGCATCTGCTACAGACACTGGCCAGGCGCTTTCTCCGCTATTGTATCGCCAGGCCATTGCGTTAGCGCTCGGGTTTGCAGTACTGGTGCTGACAATGAAGATTCCGTATCATACCTGGCGTCGTGTTGCGCCGATTATTTTTGTGCTTGGCGTGGCAAGTCAAATAGGATTATCCGTTGGCGGACGCGCAATTCGCGGAACGGTAAGCAGGTTGGAGGTGTTTGGGTTTCAGATTCAGCCATCCGAATTTGTGAAAGTTTCGCTTGTGCTAGTACTTGCGCTGGTGCTGGCAAATTACAAGCGAATTGGATGGAGACAGCTTGCGATGACGCTTGGGGTTATTGCGGTGCCCATAGTACTCGTTCTTAAGGAGCCTGATTTTGGAATGGCTATTTTAATGATCAGCGCATGGCTCGGAATGCTGATTGTGTTCGGACTGCCGTTTCGAACATTCATGGCTATTTGCTTGATTGGGGGGCTGGTATTCGCGGGAGCATGGCAGGGGTTATTATTCGATTACCAAAAAAAGCGCATTTTGACGTTTCTGCATCCGACCGCAGATCCGCTCAGCACAGGATATAACGTGAACCAGTCAATTATTGCGCTTGGAAGCGGGCAAATATTCGGCAGAGGACTAGGGCACGGGCCGCAATCGCAGCTCAAGTTTCTTCCTGAACAGCATACGGACTTTATTCTTGCCAGCGTTGGGGAGGAGCTAGGATTTGTGGGGATTGCGCTTATCTGTGCGTTGTATGGCGTACTGCTTTGGCGCGTAACATTAATTATTCGCATAGTAGATGATCCGTTTGCGCAATTAATCGGGGCGGGTGCATTTTTTCTCCTCATTACTGGTTTTACCGTAAACGCGGGGATGAATATGGGGATATTGCCCGTTACCGGAATTCCGCTGCCGTTTATCAGTTATGGAGGATCGAGCTTGATAACCTCGTGCTTTCTTCTTGGATTAGTTGAATCGGTAAAAATTCATAGCAAGTTTCACCAGCGCGCCCCAGAGGAATTAAGCTCGTTTCTGTAAACGAACACAATATGTGTTCTGAAAATGTACGAAATCAGATTGACACGAAGCATTTTTTGGACTATCATAAGAACATACAAGCACCCTATGGAACTCGATGAAAACGTACATTTTATCTCCAGATGCCCATTTTGCAGCGCGGAATACGATCTTGATGGGGCACGCGTGATTGGGGAAGAGGAGGATGCAACAGTCGTATATGTTACCTGTTCAAAATGCGAAAGCTCCATTGTGGCCATGGTTGCCATGACGGGTCTTGGAATCGTAAGCCTGGGGCTGGTAACCGACATGACTGCCGAGGATACGAAGAAGTTTTTCGGAGCAAAAGAAGTATCCGGAGACGAACTGCTTTCCATGTACGAAATTTTAAAGGAAGACAATAACGCCTTGCGGGCATTGACGAAAAAATAGCAGTAAGCTACGCTAACATCTCATATGGCTGAAGCGCTTACTATTACCGCGCAAACACGGGACTCCCACATTGGGGAGCTTCGTCGTGCTGGCAATGTTCCTGCAGTGTTGTACGGGCACGGAATCGAGGCGCAAAGCATCGCCGTTGAATTGCGTGCATTTTTAAAGCTTCTTCCGAAGGCCGGATATACAACGATTATCAACCTTGTACTCGACGATAAAAAAGAACATCCGGTGTTTATCCGCGATGTGCAGTTTCATCCGGTAAAAAGCACTATCCGCCACATTGATTTTTATCAGGTGCGCATGGATGAGAAAGTTACGGCAAAAGTACCATTGAAGTTTATTGGGGAATCTCCGGCGGTTAAAGATTTGGCCGGTATGCTTGTGCGAAGCATGGACGAACTAGAAGTAGAAGCACTGCCGATTGATTTGCCGCATGAATTAGAAGTTGATATTTCCGCTATTAAAGATTTCGATACTGTATTGCATGTTGCAAATGTCTCTTTGCCGAAGGGCGTGACTGCGCTCGCAGAGGCAGATGAAGTTATTGCGCTTGTGCAGCCTCCGCGATCAGAGGAAGAGCTTGAGTCGCTCTCTGAAGAAGTGAAGGAAGACGTGGAAGCAGTAGAAGGAGTGAAGAAGGAAGAGCCGGTCGAAGGCGAAGCTGCGGAAGGGGAAGCAAAACCAGAAGGGAAAAAAGGAGAGTAAATATATCCCTTCTCCCTCTAGTAGGGAGAAGGAGGGGATGAGGGTGAAATCAAGCAGCCGAAAGGCTGCTTTTTCGTTGCGAGATTATGTATATTTCGATATGCTTCTAATATGGCTACCAAATTACATTCTAATCCGACAAAGACGCGACAAAAAAAGACTTCGCACAGTTTCTTGCGTGCATTTGGATTGCTTAAAAAAAAGCATATTAATGCATTGGGATATCAAAAGAAGAAACGTGCTGAATGGAGCAGATAGGGCAGGCAGATATCTGAAATATGCTTTGTGATACCAATATTCTCATAGCATACTTAAACGGAGAACAGGGCATCGCGCATATGCTGCATGATTCGAAAAAGCAATTATATATTTCTGCAATTACCGTGATAGAGGTGCTCGCGTTTCCGAAATTATCAAAACAAGAAATAGATATTATTCAAGCATTTTTGCAAAGCTTTGAAATAGTTGATCTTGATACAAAATTAGCTTTAGATGCTGCATTTTTGTGCAGACGATATAAGCTAAAGGCACCAGATAGTATTATTGCTGCAACTGGTCTAATTTTGGGCATTCCTCTGGCAACGCGAGATAAAGCGTTTAAAAAAGTAAAGAATTTAGAAGTTATGGAAATGTAGCTATCTTTCCTCCCACTGTCTCAATAATTGCGAGAGTATTATTTTTTTGAGCATATTCTTTAATTTGATTTACGAATTTCAAGCCATCCTCGCCGCCATCTAAAGCTATTTGGGGTTCAAAGAGGAGACCACGGGTTTCTTGGGTCGTTGGTACCTTCTCCCTGGATAGGGAGAAGGAGGGGATGAGGGTTTCGTCGTTCGCGCGATCACTAACCCTCTCTTCCGTTCTCTCCCTATGCAGGGAGAGATAAATCGACGCAAGTTCCTCGCTTGGAACGTATGGCGGATTGCTCACAAGCAAGTCAATTTTTTTATTTTTAATAGGCTCAAGCATATCGCCCTGCAAAAATTCTATGCGGTCAGCCACGCCGTGCTGCTTTGCATTTTGTTTTGCAACAGCCAGAGCTTTGTCTGAAATATCTGTAGCAACTATGTCGTAAGTTGTATGTTGTAAGTTGTATGCAGAATCTTGTAATTCTAAAGCCAAAGTTATTGCGATTATTCCGCTTCCGGTACACAAATCTGCAATAACAATTTCTTTTTTTTCTGTCATTCCGGCCCGTGAGCCGGAATCCACGTGGATGCCGGGTCGGAGCCCGGCATGACGGACTTTGATATATTCTAGTGCTTTTTCTATGAGTGCTTCGGTATCCGGGCGGGGGATTAAAACATCCTGTGTAACGGCAAATGTCCTGCCAAAAAAATCTGCTTCGCCCAGCACATATGCAAGAGGCATGCCTGTTTTTCGCGCCTCTGCCATTTCTAGAATTTTCTGTGCATCTTGTTCGGAAATAATTTCTTCGCCATGGGCGAGCAGGTAGCTGGCGTCTCTTTGTGCAAGAACGTGCAGAATAATTCGATTCGCATCCAGTCCTGGGGCGTCGGAATGTCGAACGAGCATTGTTGTAATGTGTTTTTTTATTGCTTCGATACTGCCCTCACCCCCTCCCTCTCCCCAATTGGGGAGAGGGGAGCGACTCTTCTTCATCCCGCCGCCGCTAAACGAAGCTCGCGGTCAGCATTGCGAATATCTGTAAATATCGGATCCAATGCGCCTTCCATAATCAGCTCGATTCCGCTCCATGATTGCTTGATGCGATGATCCGTCACGCGGTCTTGGGGGAAGTTGTATGTTCGAATTTTTTCTGATCGGTCCGCAGTTCCGATTTGCGCTTTGCGGGCAGAGGCTTCTTTGGCATGGACTTCCTCTTCTTTTTTTGCAAGCAATTTTGCGCGCAGCAGGCTCATTGCCATGTCGCGATTCTTGTGCTGGCTTCGTTCTTGCTGGCAAGCAACCATGATGTTAGTAGGGATGTGGGTAATGCGGATGGCAGAGCTTGTTTTATTCACGTGCTGTCCGCCGGCGCCTGATGCTCGGTAGGTGTCGATACGCAAATCTTCCGGCTTGATTTCAATATCTACTTCTTCAGCACGGGGAAGAATTGCAACGGTGATCGTTGATGTGTGCACGCGTCCCATTTTTTCTGTGGTTGGGATGCGCTGAACCCGATGCACTCCGCTCTCGAATTTTAAGTGGCCGTATACATCTTCCCCAGAGATTTCAACAATTGCCTCTTTGATTCCGCCGTGCTCTCCTTCTGATTGGCTTACGGAAGATATTTTCCAGCCCTTCACTTCCGCGTAGCGCATATATGCGCGCAGCAGCTCGCCTGCGAATAGCCCCGCTTCATCTCCGCCTGCTCCCGCGCGAATTTCCAGGATGACGTCGCGGCTATTTCGCGGATCTTCTGGAATCAGCAACTCTTCTAATTTATTTTCAGTTTCAGATTTTTTTTGTGCGAGAGTATTGATATCTTCTTGTGCAAGCGCCTTCATGTCTTCGTCTTCGGAAGAGTTAGCAAGTTCGATGCTTGCATTAAGCTGCTCTGTAATGATTCGTAATGCGTAAGTCGCCTCAAGAACTTCCCGTGCGTGCCGCAGGGAATGGGACAGTTCTTTTATAATACTTGCCTGTTTCATAGCAGCAGGATCGCTCATCTTTTGGGTAAGCGAATCGATTTCTTGCTGCAATGCCTCTTCCGATGGAGTATTCATAGTATATAGCTCTTTTTGGCCTAAAAAGCTCTTGTAAGAGCACTTTTAACATAGCACAGTACCTTGGTATTGACAAATAATACAATAAGGTATATAATGGGAGAATACCAATTTCGGTATGTTCTTTACCTCAAGAAGGAGATGACGCCATGACACAGATCATGACCCCATCCGCAAAGACGACGACAGCTGGTCAAGTCGATAAAGCGGTCGGCCTGTATCGAGCAATGCTCGAGAAGCATGCAGGCCAATTCGACGCCGAGGCGGTGCAAACTGTTCTTGGTCAGCCGGAATTCGCCACAGACCTGTTCGCGGTGTTCCGTATGCGCGTGGAAGCGATCAGTGGTATGATCGTTCGTCGCGTCAAGGTCGATCGCACCTGCCCTCCAAAGGAAGCAATGAAGGCGACGGGTCGCAATCAGTACGTAGATGAAGAAGTAGCTGCTTCCATGCCGCACGGTGAGGGTGAAGAAGTGGATGTCTACTTCTTCAAGCTTGGTCGTTACGTTAACGACGTCGACCTCGGAAAGGAGTTCGATTTGCGGGGATTAAAGCCCGTCGATCCGTACTCACTGGCCGCCGTTAACGAGCAAGATCCCGCGTTCGCCGACGATCATCCCAATGCCACTCATTGGAAGGATGCTGAAAGCAACTGGTGCTACGCGGTCTTCCACCGGTGGGATGGCGGGCGGGGTGTGGACGTTTACCGCTATGGCGGTGACTGGGGTGACGACTGGTGGTTCGCCGGTGTCCGCAAGAGTTCTTTGCGGTCAGAAACTTTGTCCTAAGCACTTTGTTGCTTTGGCCTTAGTCCTTCGCGTCGCGTACATTTGTATGCGGCGCTTTTTTATTGCTATAATCATGCGTGGTAGTAGGCGAATACGTGGCCGACCAAGGTTTCCCGCTGCCGAATCCAGTATCCGTATATCCAGAATATTGCCGATCACGGTTTGCAATAGTGCGGTTTACGCAGAAACTTCTAAAAAATGAAGATACTTGGTATGAAGTGCTAGGGCATGTTGAGATGCCGAAAACAAAAAAAGCCGAATGCGAGTATTCGCGCGGCGATATGATAGAGATGGCACTTCATATAAGGGGCGATCTTCAACCGGTGGAATGACGAGCGGAATGTGAACGTTAACCGCAATGACAATGACTGGAATGACAACTGGTGGTTCGCCGGTGTCCGCAACTCTCTTCATTTCTCCCTGCTATCTAAGCAGGGAGTTTTGTTTTTCTTGTTTAGCTTTGGTAAGTTGCCCACTCCATCCGCCAAGCATGCGCCCGATTTCGTGTAATGGCTCCGAAATGATTACATACTTTTTGTCATCAAGAGATTTTGTTTCCCAAAGGATCATAATTAAAATCTTGATCGCATCAAGCTTGCGGATTGCAGTTTGCACATACGGTAATTTTTCCTGACGAGGCATGAAGCTCGCGGCTGCTATAACTTCAATGAGAGTAATAAAGAGAGTGTCGATTCGGCTGCCTAGGGTATGTCGGTGAGTTTTTGGCAAAATTTGGTACTGCCCATACCATAGGAAATAAGCATTTTTTACCTTTTTAAGCAGTGGTAATTCTCCCTGTGGATAACTTATTGCTGGGGGGGGGGTATTGTTAAATGATTTTTTATGCGCATTCAATTGAGCCATACGTTTGCCAATATTATTTCTTTAGATAACTTACTTCAAGCCTGGGCGGAGTTTATAAACGGTAAACGAAACAAGCCTGATGTGCAAGCGTTTGAAAGAAATTTGATTGATAGCCTACTTTCCCTTCACGAAGATTTAGCTAGCAAGCGGTATCGCCATGGTCCGTATAAAGCATTTTCGATTTCCGATTCGAAACCGCGCAATATTCATAAAGCGAGCGTGAGGGATAGGGTTCTTCACCATGCTATATATCGTATTCTGTATCCATTCTTCGATTCTGTGTTTATATATGATTCGTATTCCTGCCGTCTGAATAAAGGAAGTCACAAAGCGCTAGCCCGTTTCAAATCGGTAGCTCAAAAAGCTAGCCACAACTACACAAAGACATGTTGGGTTCTCAAGTGCGACATCCGAAAATTCTTTGCCAGTATTGATCAGTCGATATTGCAGGGTATTTTGCAAACCTACATTCCGGATCAAGATATTCTTTGGCTCCTCAAAGAAATTATCACCAGCTTCCAATCAACAAAACCAGGCAAGGGGCTTCCGCTTGGGAATCTCACATCTCAATTGCTCGTGAATATTTATATGCATGAGTTTGATCAATACGCAAAGCATTTCTTAAAAGCCAAATACTATATCCGGTATGCAGATGATTTTGTGTTTTTATCTGAAGATAGAAAGTTGCTTGAAGACCAGATACCGAAGATAGAAGATATTTTAGTGCAGCTTCTTCAGCTCTCTTTGCATCCTGGCAAAGTATATATTCGTTCGCTTGCTTCGGGTGTAGATTTTCTGGGGTGGGTTCATTTTTCCAACTATCGTCGCCTTAGGTCAGCTACAACTACACGTATGATGCGGCGAATACAAGAAAACCCTAAACTGCCGACGCTGAATTCCTATCTTGGTCTATTGCAACATGGGAGTGCTCATAATCTTGAGGAAATAGTATTGAGTGAGTATGAGATGCGAACTAATGAATATGTATGATTCGTTAGCGATCTGATCGCCTTACCCTTACTTAGAAATACGAATAGTGTCGTCTTTTTTTGCAGTTTTTTTGGCAGAAGTTTTAGCTTTTACTTGCTTTTTCCGTTCGGCAATAGCGCCAGCTTCTTCTAAGCGTTTCTTGAACTTATCCACTCGGCCTGCTACGTCAACGAGCTTTTGTTTGCCGGTGTAGAACGGGTGGCATGCAGAGCACACTTCAACGGAAATTGCAGTTTGTGTCGAACCGGTCACAAATGTATTGCCACACGCGCATGTGACGGTTACTTCGGTATTGTAAGCTGGATGGATATCGGTTTTCATAGGATTTCATGAGTATAGGTTTTTTACTTGATTTTTGCAAGCATTTCTTCTATCATCTATCCTATGTCTACTCAATTACAAGATTCACCAGTTACAAAGCTCGTTCCTGATGTGGTGGCGATGCTGGAAGCCGGCGTGCATTTTGGGCACGAAAAGAGCAAAAGAAACCCGAAAATGGAACAATTTATTTACATGCATCGCAATAAGGTTGCAATTATCGATTTGAATTATACGCACGAAGGATTGCTGAAGGCTGCGCAGTTTGCGTATGAAATAGCGCAAAAGCCGCATGCTGAAATTCTCTTTGTGGGAACGAAGCGCCAGGCACGGCCAATTATCCAGAAGTATGCAGAAGAGGCAAAGATGCCATATATCACTCGTCGATGGCTTGGGGGAACGCTTACGAACTTCACTACGATCCTGAAAAGCATCGAAAAGCTTCAGGAATTAAAGCGAACGGAAGATGATAAGTCGCTCATCCGGCTTACGAAGAAAGAGCGCGCAGTACGCCAAAAAGAAATTGAGCGGCTGGAAAGCGTGTTGGAAGGCATGAAGAATTTGCGATCTCTTCCCGCAGCACTGTTTGTAGCCGGAGCTCACGATGAACGCATCGCAGTACGGGAAGCTATCCGCATGGGGATCCCAGTTATTGGAATTACTGATACGAACGCAGACCCTTCGAGCGTTACGATGCCGATTCCGGCAAATGATGATGCAATTCGCTCGCTCGAACTGGTAACGAGCGTTATTGCAAAGGCAGTTATGGCAGCGCGAGGCGCAACAAAATAATATGGCAATTACAATGGAGCAAATAAAGGATTTACGCGGCCGAACGGGCGCAGGCGTTGTTGATGCAAAGCAGGCATTAGAAGCATCGAACGGAGATGTGGAAAAGGCTATTTTATGGCTGCGAGAAAAAGGCAAAGCTACTGTTGCTAAGAAATCTGTCCGAGAAACAAAAGAAGGCGCGGTTGCTACCTATGTGCATGGGAACAAGAAGATGGCAGTGTTAGTTGCGCTGCTGTGCGAAACAGATTTTGTTGCGCGCAACGAGAAGTTTCAGGAGCTTGCTCGCAATATTGCAATGCATATCGCCGCTTCAGACCCTCTAGTCGTAAAGCCGGAGGAAGTATCGGATACTGACGTGGAAGCAGAAAAGGAATTTGCAAAAACTCAATTAGCAAAAGAGGGTAAGCCGGCAGACATGATCGGTAAGATTATTGATGGCAAAATGAAGAAATTTCGAGAAGAGCGGGCGCTGTTGACGCAGGTATACGTAAAAGACCCCAAAATGACAATTGAGCAGCTTATTGCCGGAGCGGTCGCGGAGCTGGGGGAAAATATCTCTGTTCAGGAGTTCAAAAAGATCTCCATCTAGTAAAATTGAACAAAAATAGCATGAAGCCCCCTTGGCGAGGGGCTGCAGACTTGGTACGATAACTGTAACCTCCATGCTATACGATATTTTACCGCCATTACTGTTACTCTTTTCTCTCGGCGGGATTATCGTGCTTATCGCTCGTGCCATGGTTAAAATGCGTGCTCACGAAGTTTCGCAAGAGATTGCGGCGCATGCCTTATCGGATGCTCCTGTGCATGCAGAATCGCTGATCGGACCGACCAAGGGAAGTGTTCGCATTGTGAAGAATCGTTTATTTCATGCAATTGCGGCGCTTAAAACAGGCGTTATGGGAATTATTCCTGCGATACAGGCAAGTCTTGCTGCGCGCAAAGCGAATATTGCAGCAAAGAAAGAAGAAAATATGCAGGCTCCAGATTCTCAACATGCCAAGCCAACAGTAAAAGCTGGGTTAAAATCAGTGATGAAAGGAATTCAGCTGCCGGAAGTAAGTATTCGAGAAAAATTTGAGGCATTCACGGAAAAAGGCAAGCAAGGATTTTCTGCATTGCGAAAAGAGATTTCCACGAGAACACCCAATATGAAAGATGGGATTCAAGCAATGCTCAAAAAAGAAGGCAAGCAAGCAACGCCAACTCCAGTGATTCGGCTTGTGCATCAGGAGCCCGTTCGCGAGCAAAAGCGAGGAATCGTATCGCAGATTATGCAGCGGCAGAAAGAGGAAACGGAGCTAGAAAAAGCAGAGCGCGTTATTGGCGAAAATGATTTTGATTCTGCGGAAGACATTTTAGTGCCGTACATTATGAAGCATGCATCTGATACGAAGGCATATATGCTGCTTGGCAAAGCGGCGATAGGGAAGGGTGCATGGGATGAAGCCGTAGAAATCTTTCAGCAGGTATTAAAGATGAATAACGAAGAAGTGGATGCCCATGCGCAGCTCGGCCATGCCGCACTGCATGCGGGGAAGTTTACGATGGCGATGCAAGCGCTTCAGCGCGCGCGCGATAATGATCCGGAACATATTGGCATTCGAGAAGATTTGCTTTTTATTGCGCGAAGAATGGATAACAAAGTTGTCGTTAAGGGCGTGATGGAAGAGTTGGAAGCGCTGAAGCAGAAAGTGTAAATTTGCATTTCGCACCAGCCTGCAGGGTATAGCATTTCAGTCATATGATTCGCATTAATCATTTTGCTGCCGAGTACATCTTCGTAGGCGGACTTGTGCTGCTGCTTGGTATCATGTTGTTTCCAGTGCTTGTAGTGCGCGTGCAAAATCCGCCGAAAGAAGATGAGAAATACATTCGGCGTATCTACGACAATCATTCGGTGGGGCAAGTATTTGTTCATGACTATTATCGGATAAAGGGAATAGATGTTGTTGTGCGCGCAAATAGCGCGCGCATGGCGCTGCTTATTGCCAGCGATGCGCGCGGCACCAGGCTTGGAGAAGTTTCCCTGTCGCTCACTTCGAACGATCAGTGGATTTCTATTCCGTTTAAAAAGTCGCTGCCGAAAGGTACAGACACCGTTACGTTTACAACCGAAGCGGGAACATCTATAGATAATGCAATATTGCTTCGCGTTCAGCCGGATTCTACGTTATATGACATGGGCAATATGGTAGTAGACGGCACTACTTCATATGGCGACATCGCTTTTCGTGCTATAGAGCGTTTACCGGTGTGGCGCGCAATTCTTGTGTGGGGGCAGGTGAATGCAACGAGCATGCGCGCAACGATGTTTCTTGTTGTGCAAGGAGTTGCGGGGGCGGGCGTGCTATTCGCCTTGATGAGCATGAGAATCAAAAGGTTCGCCAGTGCGCATCTTGTAATTTCTGTACTCGCTATTTTTATTATTGCCCTTATAGTGCGCGCTCCATATGTTGAAAAAATTCAGGGTGTGTTTGGCGGAGACGCATTTAATTATATGTCGAAAGGGTACGCGCTTTTGCATGGCGGAGACCCGTTTGCAGCAGATCCAAGAAAAGGAATATTGTATTCACTCCTTTTGATTCCAGGTTTTCTTACGTCCGATCCTCTGGTGTGGTCGCGCTGGGTTGGTATTGTTGCAGCTGCGCTTACAGCAGGGTTGGTTCCGCTTGTTGGGCGAAGAATGGGAATGCCCTTGGGCATTGCGCTGATGGCCGGCGTTCTTACGGCCTGCAGCGAAGAGCTTATATGGGAAGCGCCAAGCGGCCTTGCAATGACGCTGTTTACGCTTTTAATTCTTTTTTCCGTATATGCATATTTGCAGATTGCGCGATCACAGCGGTGGCTGTGGGTGCTTGCAGCAAGTGCTGGCCTTACCATGCTTACGCGCTTTGAAGGTGCGTTAGTTGGCGCAGTGCTCTTGCCGGCAGCATGGGTACGCTACCGGATTCCATGGAAAAAAATGATCTGGCCTGTTGTGCTGGCCGGGCTACTCATGGCGCTTCCGCTATCATCATTGCTGTGGTCGGGCAAATCCGGTATTCGAACTCCGCAAGATATTGCAAATGATGACGGCTTATTTTTAGTGCATTCGATTTGGGATGAGCAGCTTGAGCTCAATATTGAACGTTCGTACGAATTCTTTACTAATGTATGGGTGTGGAAAGGAGAGAACATGAACATTGCGCAGTGGCTTGGCATCGGTTTGGCAAGCGGATTTGCGGTTATTATATTGCAGTACGCACTCCCGCGCAGGCATTCATATCTATTTAGTGCTATAGGCGCGTTGAGCGCGGGCGCATTTCTCTTTTTCCTCGCAATGAATAATGAGTTAAACAAATTCTTGATAGTTGCAATGCTGTATATTTTAACAGGCATCGGTATCGTATTATTTGTAAAAAAGAGGCCAGTCGATGCGTTCGCAATGCTCCTTGCGATTGCAACGCAAATAGCCGTCATTATATGGGTGTTGCCCAAAACAAGATACTTTCTTCCAACGATTCCATTTCTATATCTCTTTTTAGCATATGGCATTCATACGCTGATTCCATCAAAGAAAAAAATAGTGCAATTTGCAGTAATGGCAATCATGGCAGCGGCAGCAATCTTTTTCCTTGTCGATAGTAGGAATGTGCTAGATAAGCGCGCAGAAAAATATAACAATCAAGCACAGGACAATCATGTGATGCTTGGAGCTCTTCGAGATCTGCGCGCATCGCATATGCGCATTGGCGCTCCGGACCTCGAAGAGCTTGACGTAGCAATGTATATTCCGAGGTCCGATTTATTTGTTTTTAAACCAAGCGGTTCAAATAACTTGGCAGATCAAGAGCTGCAATTTATCAAACAAAACAATATGCAATATTTGTTTGAACGAGATCGAAAGCCGCAGTGGCAAATTGTCCGCGAGCATCCGGAATTATTCGCAAATACAAAAACGTATACCACTAAAAATGGCGACTCGAAAGTGTTTGTGTATCAGGTGCGTGGGGATTGATTTTTTGTAGTAATCCGATATGATGCTAAAGCGTTTAAGAGCATCTTGTTCCTTGGCAACCGCATATTGAGGAGAATGGAGTGTCCCCAAATAATGGCAGACGGTATGATCCTGACATGTCCGACCCGATTGTCGGGCAAGTGTATGTCATCTTGATGAATGCTGCTGACAGATTGCCCCCAGCGGAGCTTGCCATTAGATTAGACCATAATGGCGATGATGGGGCAGTGATTCTTTACAACAGAGAAGAATTTGAACGTTTACACAGCCGCAGGTTTGCGCTCATTTCCGCGCTTCTAGAATTTCTTGCATTGCAGAAAGAGTTGCTTGGAGTGATTGAAAAAATGACGTGCGGACCTGATGCGCGAGAATGGACGATTGTTTTTGCGGATAAAGGGAATCCGGTCGAGGGCCTGCACATGATCTTCGATGCGCATTTCGGGAAATAATACGGCAGGCGGTTACTGCAAAGTACCCGCCTGTTTTTTCTTATCAGAAAAAGGAGCATAGTATAGGCATGCACAAAAAGGCGAGCGTAGGGGACTCTATCATCCTAGAGGAAATTCAACCGACAATTATGGCATTGCGGTTTTATAAACTGGAGAAAGATCCTGTGTTGAGCGCACAGCAGGCCCAGCAGTTTGAAAAGATGATAATAGAACTCTACATGTCTAATCCGGGAGCGATCTTTGATTATATTATTGATGGGTCGCGTGTGAGTAGTTCAAAATCTATTTCTCCTCAAGCTCGGAAATTCTACAAACGGGTCTATGGCATGCCGCAGACCGGCCGGATTGCATATGTAGGCTTGGGCGCTTGGTTGAAACTTATGACAGGAATTTTTTCCCACGTCGTGAATCGAAAATCTCCCACGCAGTGGTTTCAAGATGAGGCAGAAGCCTTAGCGTGGCTCGAAGAGCAATCTTAAATACGTGGTCCAGTGAGTCGGAACATGTTGGAATCAATAAGGAGCGCAAAACTATTATAGCTGATCGAATAGTTTGAGGGTATAATGAAAGCATGCAACAAGAAAAAATAATCCAAATGCCTCCTATTGATGAAGGGAAATATAGGGGTGAGTGGCTTGCGCTAGAAGAAGAAACCCACAGAGTGATATCTCACGGGACTGTTCTTCGGGATGTAATGACAGATGCGAAAAAGAAAGGATACGACGATCCGATTATTCACGGTGTTCCTAGCTCGGATATACACCTTATTACGATTGAGTAAAAGACTTAAAAGTTATGAAAAAGCGAAGGTACCTGACCTTTTTATAATCCCAAGGCAACAATGATTCAATTTCTTCAAGACTTATATTCAACGGCTGGAGTTATTTTTCTTGTAATCTCTGCTACATCTTGGGCTACATCCCATATATTGGTTATTAAAGGGACGGGCAAGCTTGATTTCGCAGCAAAAATTACAGGATTTGTCAGCCTGATCCTGGTATTCATAACTGCTGGATGGATGGCGGGGCTAATATCGCTGCCGATTATTTTTGTTGCGTCTTTCCTTGGTGCAGGTTTGGCACGAGGACTTCGTAAGGAATAGCTATACGGGAGTGAAGATGCCAGATACTTTGATATAGCTTCATAAATTCTCGACTAAATAATGAGCAAGCTGCTTGTTGAGAAACCGTCTTCCCGCGCCACTTTTTAAATATCGTTCACGACCAATAGCATCTTTATGGTTTAAATAACCTTCGCAATATATGCATTTCCATTCCGATTTTTTACGAGTTGTTTCAGATCCGTATCCATTCTTATGCTCCCTGATTCGTTTTTTGAGATTTATAGTTTGCCCGATATACCAAGTTCCATCAGCGCTCTTAAGAATATAAACCCAATACATACAAGGAAGTATATCGCTGCCACGTAAAATGCGGCAAAGCCGCATCACGTGGCTCGCGTAAAAAATACCTCGTTGAGACGAGGTATTTTCATGCGACAGTCCAATTGCATGGCCTGCCGCGTGATCTTGCCCAAGGCAAGATTTTACGCGGTCCGGGGAATAGGAGTTGAACCTATCTAGAGGGATTTACAGTCCCTTGCATAGCCGATCTGCCATCCCCGGATATGTTGGATAGTATGGTTGAAAATGCCCTGAATGACAAGAACACGCAAAGAATAAAGCCGTACCGGAAGTGTCCGATACGGCTTTGGTGGTTTTGCTTACAGGTCAATGATAGCAATATTGCTCAGGTACTTTGCAATGTTGCGTTCCCACGTTGCGCCTTGCGACGTTTCCCAATCCGGCAAGAAATACAAAATCATAATGTATCCCTTTGCGAATAAAGTCCCGTAAAACGCAGGGAGGAGCAATTCTCGAAATCCGAGACCATGAATCTGTGTGATGCGGTCAAAATGATCTTCAAATGGCATCTGGTCAAAAACGGCAACCCCATCGCCCACGAGCATATCGATCGCCGAATCAAAACGCTGAAGATTCAAAGCTCTATTCCCGGTTCCGCCCGTCGAAATGGGGCCGCATACTTGAGCGATATGGGGTGGAATATTGCGTTCTACCAAACGGTTTCGCATACGCCATTGCACCGTGAGGGCAACATCTGCGAGCTCGCTAAAGGTCGTTGCACCCTCCATTTTCTTGATTAAGTCAGGGGTCCAATACTCCGCATTCCTCATTGCAGGTGCTGCTTCAACTAATCCTGTCATGGGCACATCCTTCTGTAAATTGCCTAACGAACAGTCCAATTTCCGGCCCCACGTCGCTAAAGCTATGCGGGGCAAAATTGCTTATGCAATTTTGAGCCAGCTGTCGGAATCGAACCGACGATCTTCTGTTTACAAAACAGTTGCTCTACCACTGAGCTAAGCTGGCATACAAAACTGGCATCTGCCAGCGTTTCGTATACTATGAATGTATGACAGAAAAACAAGAAATTATCAATAGACTCAAGGCTAATCTTGCGGAAATTATTACGCCGGAAGAATTTGAGGCGCTTATTGCTAGGGTGGATGCCGGCGAAAAAATAACCCATTATATCGGCTTTGAAATTTCCGGATACGTGCATATTGGGCAGGGGATTATGTCGGCGCTTGTTATAAAAGATCTGCAGGCGCTGGGGGTGCATTGCACAATTTGGCTGGCAGATTGGCATACGGCAATTAATAATAAGTTGGACGGCACAAAAGAAACCGCTGCAAAAATCGGGAAGGGGTATTTTACAGAAGCGATGAAAGCGTGTTTATTGGCAGTAGGGGCAGATGGTAACGCTGTGGAATTTCGATTGGCCAGTGAGTGGTATGCAAAAGATGCGATGGAATACTGGGATACGGTCGTGAAGGTTGCGAAAAACACCACGCTTGCCCGCATGCAGCGAAGCATCAGTATTATGGGAAAGGAATCTGGAGAAGATGTTGAGCTTGCAACGCTGCTGTATCCAGCGATGCAGGTTGCGGATATTTTTTACCAGGATATTGTAATCGCACACGCAAGTATGGACCAGCGGAAGGCGCACGTGGTGATGCGCGATGTTGCAAATAAAATAAGCCCCAGCCTTCGCCAAGGCTTCGGCGGGCAAGGAAAGCCTATAGCAATTCATCACGCATTGATCGACAGCCTTACGGGCGATAACAAAATGAGCAAATCAAAACCAGACTCTGCCGTATTTGTTCATGATGACGCTGAAAGTATTAACGCAAAAATTAAAAAAGCATTCTGCGAAGAAAAGAACATAGAGAAGAATCCTATTTTAAATTGGACGAAGAACATTTTATTCTGGAACAGGGCAACGCCTTTTGCTATTGAGCGCGAGGAAAAATTCGGCGGAAATATTTCGTTTGCATCGTACGAGGAATTAGAAACGGCGTTTGCAAACGGCGACGTGCATCCAATGGACTTAAAATCTGCAGTAGCGCAAGAAATTATTGCTCTGCTTGCACCTGCTCGAGCACATTTTGCAAAACCTGAAATAGCAGCGATGAAACAGGAACTAGATGATGTTATCGCAAAGCGAGGATAGTGCAAAAGATAAGGCGCAAGCGAAGCTTGAAGAGCTTCCGGTAAAAATTGGCCAAATATATACGCACTATAAAGCAGGCGGTACGTATGAAATTATTTCCCTTGCTGTAAAAGAAGATACGCTGGAACCGCTGGTGATATATCAAGCAATAGATCACGGAAACACTGTATGGGCGCGCACGTATGCTAATTGGAGTGAAGAGGTGGAGTACGAAGGAAAAACGGTGAAGCGGTTTGTGCAAAAGTAATATTCCTTCTCCCCAATTGGGGAGAAGGCGCGGATGAGGGCAAGTGAAAAGAGATGCTGCTTGACCAGCCCTCACCCCCTCCCTCTCCCATATTTGGGAGAGGGGAAATACATAAGTGAGCCAGCAGTGGGAATCGGACCCACGGTCTCGTCATTACCAATAACGTGCTTTGCCACTAAGCTATGCTGGCGATGTAGGGAGTATAAATTGAAATGAGAAAAAATCAATGCAATGGTACGCTAGTGGCATGTTGAGATTCTTGAGAAATGCAGTTATTGCCATCGCAGTGGCGGCGCTTATTATTGGCGGATTGCTTGTGATGAGCCAGCGCGTTATAAAGGGTGGTGAGAAAAGTCCGCAGGTGCTCAGCGCAAGCAAGACAGTACCCTCGTTGCAGGCACTGCTTGTGCAAAGCAACAGCACAACAAAGAAACTGCTGTCTTGTTCTGAAAAGGGGTGTTCTGTGATTCCAGCGCCGTCGTCTGGCAATCAGGATTCTTTTTCCGATGGAAGCGCGTGGTATGGATACTCTGTACATCAAGATAAAAAAGGAAATGAAATTGTAGCGTTGGAAAAAACGAAGGCTGACGGAAGCGTTGAAAAAATATCGGAACAAAATCAACTCGTAAAGCCGCGCGGACTTACGATGAGTTCAGACGGCACAAAGGTGGCATATTTTTTGGATAATATTCATGATAATCAAGGGCTCACAGAGCTGTGGGTGTATGACAATAGCCAGGGAGGCGCGAAAGTGGTTGCAGAAAACTTAGTGCAGAAAAATATTGCAACCCGCGTGCGATGGAACGCATCTTCTCGAGTTGCCTGGTTTTTACAAGATGCACCCTCTCGGCAGTTTCTTGCGGTTCCTGTGCAAGACAAAGCAATCCCAACGCCAAGGTTTAAGCAGGTAGATTGGGATGCATATTCTAATATTGCAGATACAGGAGTGATGGATGTGAGCGATGATTCCTCCTTAGTTGCATTTGCAAAGCAGACTTTTTTCGGTTTTTCTCAATTAGTGATTGCGGAAGATAGCGGGTCTGTAACGCGCCAGTCGATAAAAGGGGATGTTGTATTTGTGCGATGGACGGAAAATGATGCGCTTTTTTATGCCGTGCAGGACGGAACGAACCTCACCTTCTGGATGGTTAATAGTACAGGAGAGCGTCCTGTTGCGCGCATGAATGTTCGTCTGCGAAGCGTACATAGTTCCGGGTCAGCAGACTTGGCGGCCTTTGTAGCGGACCCGCGTCCGGGAGAAACGCATTTATATGTACTGCAAATTTCAACAGGGCTGGTAAAAGACGAAACGGTTATCCCAAGCTTTTCAGGAGATACTTTTGTGGTACAAGCAAATGAAATACAGGCAGAGCAAGACAAGGCGATTGCGGGCATTGCGGGGCAATTGCAGGATACGGAATTGCTCGCATTTGTGAATGACTATATGAAGGATATTACATCCGATGCGCAAGCAGATCCGGAGCGAATGCTGGTGACGGATAGTCCGAATACGGTATACCTCGATTATACCAGCGGGGGTTTGGCGGAGAAGCGTATATTGGTCGTTATTCAAGACGCTATCCATCCGCAATGGAAGATTTTGGCGCATTATGTGCCTGTTGCCGGCCAGTGGAAGCGCGATCAGGCAGCGGATAATGCAGACCCGAAGGTAAAGAGGCTGTATGAATGGGAGGATGCTGTATCCCAGTGGATTTTAAAGGAGACGTATTAGTGTCTCTCCCCCTTACGAAGGGGGAGCCCGCCAGCTGGCGGGGAGGGGGTTAGTCGTATTCGCTTAACCTCCCCTAGCCCCTCCTTCGTAAGGAGGGGAAACTACAAATATCTTGCAAAAAATACGCATTCTGGTATCATATCGACTATGTCACAAGATTTTCTTATCCGCCTCCAATGCGTCGACTGCAAGTCGTTCAATTATCATACTCGCAGAAATTTAAAGCGGGGCGATGGTCATAAGCTGGAATATTCCAAGCACTGCAAAAAGTGCCGAAAACACACGGTTCATAAAGAAAAAGGGAAGAAATAGTAGTTTTGACATTATCCGCGCGCGGGCTTACGGTTTTTACCAGTGCACTTTTGCACGTTTCAAAACCGCATACGTAAAGGGGTTAAGCCATGTCGAATGCAATTAGGGGGCAGGCGTTGTCGCCTGAGCAGTATTTTGCGTTACAGGAAACCGGTTTCCAAATTCCGTCTATGGAGGAACTGTTTGATTTTCAGGTGGAAGCATTGAAACGAATGGAAATACAGCTGACCATTCAGGAGGTTTCAGAATTTCGAAAAATGGTGCCCACAGGTCCATTACGGTTATTTTTGGTTATACCAAGGCAAATGACTGTGAAAAGTTTTGACTGGATTCTCGGGCAAATCGCAAAGAAGATTCCAGGGATAGATGGCGCTGGCAATTTGAATTCCAGTATATTAGAAGTGCTGCGTAGCGATGCTCAATACGCAGGGCCGCATATGCTGTATTTTTGCGATGACGATCATTCGGCAGTGCAGCAGTTTCCGCAGCGGCGAATGCAGTACTTCGCAACACATCAAACGACTCCATACACTTTATGGCAACTTTTGATGCACTTAGTTGTATATCCGCCGATTGCCGGCACGCACCAGCTGATGGCATTGGGGAGCGTGTGGGAAGAAAATGGTCTGATTGGAAAAATGTCCCCTGTCATTCAGGTGGCAGAGGGGCAATTGCAAATTGCAATGCGAACGTGGAAGGATACAAGCAGTAACTGCATCTATCCTTCGTTTCGCGGGCACAGGGCAGTTGTAACCTCGCTGCAGTAATGCGCAAAGGTATGTAACGATTCGTTCGTTGCGTACCTTTTATTTTTCGTAAAATGGCAGGGGTGGAGGGAATCGAACCCCCGTCAAAAGCTTTGGAGGCTTCTGTCATGCCACTAGACCACACCCCTATGGATGTTTATTGTACTGATATCTTGCTTCGTGTATAGTCGAACGCTTACTTCCGCGGATTCAGCTGCGTGATATTCGTTAAGTCCGCATGCACAAGAATGCGTTGGCTGGTAGACCACAGCGGCCAGCATGCCATAAGTGACATGGTGGGGTATAGGTGGTCGGATGGAACAGTATATCCGGGTGCTGGTACGATTTTTTCAGATTTATAAATTCGGTACGTGTAGCGAGTACCCTTCCAATCAAGCATGATGACATCGCCATTCTGGAGTTCATTAATCTTAGTAAATGCAAATCTATACTTTCCCTGCCATGGGTTGCCCGTGCTGTGGCCCGCAATAAATACGTTCCCAAGCGCCCCTGGCCTTACGCCATTGGGATACATGGCTACGCCAGATTGCAACGCAGAGATAACATCAGTATCGGTAAGAGATTTGCTCTCCACTAATGGAACAGTAACGTTGATTGCAGGAATGCGGATAAAGTTTTTTCCAGCATCTGCGGGGTTGAACGGAGGATCAAGCGGGGTGAGTTTAGGATATGGTTGCACCACAACAATAGGAGCTGGCGTTGCAAATGGAATTGTGCGATTTGCGCTCAACGGAAGTTGAAGAGAAGGCTTTGGTTGCTGTATCTGCGAGATGCTAGTTGCGAGGAACGGGGCAAAGGTAAGAACACTAGAAATAGCCCCATAGAGGAATAGGAATGTAAAAAACAGAGTAGCTATAAACGTGATGACGACATTTTTCATAACATCGCATTATAGCAAAGTTTAATGCAAATGTCAATAATCGCGGAAGTACAATAGCAAAAAACCGCTTATTAAAGCGGTTAATCGCGTTGTAAATTCCCGAAAAGACTATACGTCTTGTGGTTTTACGGTTGTTCGCTTATTTCCCTTAGATCGCATAACAGCTTCATCTAATACAGCCATAACTTTCTTGTTTATGGCTTCAGGAAGGTCTCCGGACATCTTTGCGTCCTTTTCTTTAAGATACGCTCGCACCTTGCTTGCAACAACGAGTAGTTCGCTCATAGATACCCACCTCCTTTGCCGTGTTCATTGGATGTACTGTTTTTCCACATCCCTGAAAGTTTA
Organism: Candidatus Andersenbacteria bacterium RIFCSPHIGHO2_12_FULL_45_11b; assembly: GCA_001817115.1. Classification (GTDB taxonomy): domain Bacteria; phylum Patescibacteriota; class Andersenbacteria; order UBA10190; family UBA10190; genus HO2-45-11b. The sequence continues at coordinate 4,382 of MHHS01000006.1, read as the reverse complement.
ACACCATACGGTAAAAGAGCGCAATTACCGCACATTACGCGATAAACAGCGCAAATGCGAGAACAATGACAACAGATGCGTGCGCAATCATGAGCGGGTGCTGTACCTTAACACGAACAAAAACAGCAATCAAAAGCAATGCGCACATCGCGAGCGCGATGCTGGCGCTCATATCTCGACTGATGCGCGAGGTAAACGCGAAAAATGTTGTTGATGTTTTTGATACTGGATGAATAGTAAATAGAGGAATCGCGGATACTACATCTGTATCTGATGCAATGGCAGAATGCACAGAGAATAGTTGCCAGGAAGATGTGCTCGCATGTGCTGGTGCAATAGCAAACTCTTCTTGGTCAAAAGAGGGAGACAGAATGATACTTGCAATAACTGGCGCGGGGGAAGGTGACGGTGTTGGTGTTATTGTGGGAGTGAGCTTTGGCGGCAATGCCCTTGCCTGCAAGAGCGCGCTTGGTTCCACTTGCGCTAAAGCTTCGGCGGGTAGGGGAGAGGTAGGGGAGGATGCTGGGGTAGATGCTTGAGAAGGCTTGCCGAACATATGAACTACTATAATTGATGTCGAATCTTTGAATTTTCCCGATGCAATGGCAACGCCAGTTTCAGTATAATCTTTTCGAAGCATGTTTTCCTTATGTTTCGGGCTTGCAAGCCATGCAGATACTACATCCTCTGCCTGCGTAAAGTCGATGGCAAGATTTTCTCCTGCAACTTCGTAGGAATAGCCCGTTTGTTCCATCCAGTGCCACGGGGTTACGTTCGTCGGGGATATATGGGCAAAGTATTGGTTTTTCAGCATGTCGTTTGCTTTGAGCTGTGCGGCTTGAGCGAGCTTGCTGTTGACGGCGAGCGCTGGTAAGCCAGTGTTTCCACGTTCTTCATTCGTGAGCTGTATGATGCGATTTGTAGTGATGGTTGAAAGGGTTGCTTCGCTTGGCGTGAGGCCGACAATGCTGATAGCAACGATTTTTGTGATGACGAGAAGCAAGGAAATGGCTGTAAGTGGCTTGTGCCGAAGCGCCAACGGATGGTGATTATTAGCAGGAAAGGGAATGAAGCATACTTTTGCGTGGTGAAGGCTCCGTACAAGAGTGGTCTTGCTCATATGTCGTAGTGTATCGTATAACTAATCCTATGAATATTGTTATTGTTGCAGGAGGAGGCGGGACGCGCCTATGGCCGCTATCTATAAGATCGCTGCCAAAGCAGTTTTTAGATTTGGGTTCAGGAAAAACGCTTATTGAGCATACATACGATAGGGCGCTCAAGCTTGCTGATAATGAGCACATTTTTGTTGCTACAACAAAAGAACATGAAGCAAAGACGAAAGAGGTGCTCAAGAATCTTCCTGAAGGGCACATTTTCACAGAACCAGAACGCCGAGAAACTGGACCTGCATTAGCTGCAGCAGCGATGCAGCTAATTATGCGTGGAAAAGGAGACGAGCCAACATTATTCCTTTGGGCCGATCATGTATTTACGAACGAAGAAGTATTGCTGAAAGACCTTGCCGCTATGGCGCAGCTAGTCATAGAAGATGCGCGGCGCATTGTTATTATCGGGCACGTGCCCGTGACTCCGGAAACAGGATATGGCTATATGAAAATGGGAAAGAAAGTTGCGGGGCATGACCATACGTATGCGATTGATGCGTTCAAGGAAAAGCCTGATTTTGAAACGGCGCAGGAATATGTGACTGAAGGATCTTATTTTTGGAATATGGGATACATGTGTGCAACGCCGAATTTCTTTCTCGAAGAGCTCGAAGTTCATACGCCGGAACTGGTTACGGGTATTAAGAAATTTGCGCAGGTTCTTGAGGAAGGTAGCGAGCAGGGGGCCGTAGACGCATATCACGGCCTGCCGAAAATCGCTATTGATTATGCTCTTAATGAAAAAACAAAAAAGATTATCGCAGTAACGGGGGATTACGGCTGGAGCGATATAGGGAGCTGGGCAGTGGTGAAGGAATTATTCGGAGTAAATGGCGACCACATGCCCAAGGGGCACCATATTCATGTGGATAGCGATGATAATTATATTTACAATGCAACGAGCAAGGTAGTGTCATTAATTGGAATACATAATACTGTCGTAGTGGTTACGGACAATGCAGTGCTTATTACCGATACAGATGCATCTCAGAAAGTAAAAGACGTGGTAAAAAGAATCGAGGAAGACAACAGGGAAGAGTACCTATGATCAGCGTTACAAATCCGAGGAAATTCACTACGATCGTATTGATTACAGCAATCATTGTAGGCGCGCTTATATTCCGGTTCGTGTGGGGTTCTGGAGTTATGTTAAAAACGGGCGATGTGCGCATTGCGCAAGGGGAAGCCGGCTCTCAAGTGTGGCGCGCATTGGTAGAAGAAGGATACTCAGACCGTACGATTCCTTGGAAGTGGTATGGCCGTTCGGGGAGTGCAGAGAAAATTCAGGCAGGAACTTATCATGTTGAAAAGGGAGAGCGTATTAAGGCAGTGCTGCAGCGGTTTATTTCAGGCGATGCAAACCAGAATGAGTTAAGCATTACGTTCCCGGAAGGATTTACGCTCAAGCAAGTAGCAGAGCGGCTGGAGCAGCGAGGAATTGGTACGGCAAAAGATTTTGCACAAGAAGCCGTAGCAAGCAAATATTCTGATGAGTTTTCTTTTCTAAAAGACCTGCCCCCGAACCGATCGCTGGAAGGGTATTTGTTTCCAGATACGTATCGCATTGCGAAAGATGATACAGTCCACGATGTGATTATGCGCATGCTCGGCAATTTTGATAAGAAAATTACCCAGGATATTCGAGAGGAAGGCAAGAAAAACGAAAGAACGCTGGGTGAAGTAATAAATATGGCGAGCATTTTGGAAAAAGAAGTGCAAAGCAAGCAAGATATGGCGCTTGTTTCAGGAGTGCTCTGGAAGCGGTTCGATAACCAGGAGGGGCTGTATGTAGATGCGACGATTGAATATATTGTTGAGAAAAAAGGAAATTTAACTGCGAAGGATTTGGCTATTGATTCCCCATATAATACGAGGAAGTATCGAGGCTTGCCCCCTGCGCCGATTAACAACCCGGGATTAACTGCAATAATGGCGGCGCTGCGCCCAGAGCAATCGGATTATTACTACTATCTGACTGCGCATGACGGAACGACTATATTCGCAAAAACAAACGATGAGCATAATGCCAATAAGGTGAAATATTTGCAGTAGGTTGCATTTTTCGGGCAATTCTGTCATACAGTATATAGTCATCCAAAGACCAGGGGCGTTTATAAGACCTCTGCAGGATAATTTCCCAGGCTTCTATTGGTGAAATATATCTACAAATTGGTGACGATTAATTAACTGTTTATGCCACTTACAAAACAGCAAAAAGAAACGCGCGTTAGCGAAGTGGGCGATGCAGTGCAGGCTTCGGTCGGCACGGTATTTCTCGCGTACGATGCGCTCAATGTTGCGGATGTAAATGAGCTGCGGGATGCGCTGTTTGCAGCGGGCTGTTCTATGAGAGTTGTTCCAAAGAGGCTCTTAAAGATTGCTCTTGCAGACAAAAAGTTTGGTTTTGATCCAATGGCTCACGAAGGCCAAATGGCAATCATCACTGGCTCTGATCCCGTATCGCCTGCAAAGGTGCTCTTTGCATTTGCAAAGGGAAAAGAAAATCTTCGCCTTGTAGCCGGTATTCTTGAGGGGAAAGAAATTACCACTCAAGAAGTTGAGTCGCTTGCGAAGCTGCCAAGCAAGGAGCAATTACTCGGCCAATTGGTCGGCGTGCTTGCAGGTCCTATGCGAGGCATGGTTCAAGTGCTATCTGGTGTGCCTCGCGCAACCGTATACGTGCTAACGGCTATTAAAGAACAAAAAGAGAACGCATAACCTCCCCTAACCCCTCCTTCGTAAGGAGGGGGATACGCCGTTCTCTCCCCCTTACGAAGGGGGAGTTGGAGGGGGTTAGTAGTAAACGAATTAATATTTATACACTAAATAACCAAATCCTATGGCAGATGAAAAAGAAGCAGTGGCAGTTCCTGAGAAATTTCAGGCAATTGTGAAGCAAATCGAAGAAATGTCCGTGCTTGATTTATCAGAGCTCGTGCATGTTCTTGAAGATAAATTCGGCGTATCAGCAGCAGCTCCTGCAATGATGATGGCAGCAGGCCCGGCAGTGGCTGGCGAAGCTCCGGCAGAAGCAAAATCTTCGTTTAATGTTGAAATTACAGATTCTGGAGCGCAGAAGATCGCTGTGATTAAAGCAGTTCGAGAGCTTACGCAAATGGGCTTGAAGGATGCTAAAGATCTTGTCGACAAAGCTCCGGTAGTAATAAAAGAAAATGTTGCAAAGGAAGAAGCCGAAGCAATGAAAGCTGCGCT
>MHHS01000005.1:4567-4856 GCA_001817115.1 Candidatus Andersenbacteria bacterium RIFCSPHIGHO2_12_FULL_45_11b | reverse complement strand
TTTTGTTGTATACTTGTTTGCATGAGTGCAGAAAAAACACCAATACCAGAGCAATCATTGCCGCCAGAAATTACGGAAACTACCACGGGAGAAACATGGAATCCCGTAAGCGAATTAACGGAAACAAACATTGCCGCTTCGGAAACACCGGCGTCGGCGTTCTCTCGAGCATATGAGGCAGTGCGTAATACGGACGCTGTTTCCAATGCGATAAATCATGTAAAAATTTGGTATCATGGTGCAGCTATAAGCATGAAGAAAGCAGAAACTGCTCGACTAGAACAACTGC
>MHHS01000005.1:0-4560 GCA_001817115.1 Candidatus Andersenbacteria bacterium RIFCSPHIGHO2_12_FULL_45_11b | reverse complement strand
ACAAACACAAACTTCTGACCGTCACATAGGCAGATTGACAGCAAGCGACGGTGCGCGAGAGCAATTAGAAAATGTGCGTGCAACATTGAATATTACGCCGCAGAATGCATATGAGGAGCAGGGGCGAGATAGGGAACGCTCCATACTGGAATCCCGAGGAGGCTTTCATCAAGAACAGGCAGCTAAAACTGCAGCACGGCTTATTGAAGCAAAAAATGCATTAAGCGAATTTGAAACGAATCGAGATGCCGCGCGCAACGCCATTGCTGCAAGATTCGAGCGCAAGATTGCAGATAGCGAGCAGGCGGTGCAAAACATCGACGAATCTATTGAAAGCGTGAAGTCGAATATCGAGGTAGGAAATGGGATTCTGCAGAACCTGCAAGAGCATCGGGGAGTGTTAAGAAGCCAGATTGACCAGCATCCAGAATTATTATTTGCAGATAAGCGAGCGATAGAGGAAACGATGCAGGTAATAGATGCGCGGATGCAAAAGCTGCAATCTGCTATACAAAGCCATCAGGGTGCCATTGGACAACACACAGAAAGAAGAAGGGCATTGATGCAGAAAACGGATGTATGGCGAAAAAGGATTGTAAAAAAAGAGGAAAAAAGCGGGCGGATAGCGGAGCCTGCGCCGATCACGGAAACTTTGTCTGAAACCGCTGATAAAACAGAAAAGAAAATTGCAGAAGAAGTGAAAGATATGACTGGATCCGACATTCCTGACAGCCAAGAATCTGCTGCAAATGTTGCTGAAAAAATAATAGAAGCGAAAGGCAGAGACCAGGCCAGCAGGTTTGAAGATTTTAGAAGACGATTGCATGCATATATTAATGATCCAAAGTTGCAAGAATTGGGTAAACCGGAATATTTGGTTTCGAACGGCAAAGCAAGCCCAGAGCAAGTCCGAATGGCGCGATTATATCGTTTTTTAACCGATTTAGACGGATTTTTAGAATCTCCGGATGAGCCGCAAGAAAAACCGGAAAAAGATATTATCGCGCAAACGGTTCAAAGGGTTGATAGAATGCTTGAGGATGTGGATATTGATCAGTACATAGGGTCGGAAGACATTGCACGCATAGAAAAAAGCGGAACAAAAGAAGAAAACCTGATTTCAAAATTACTGCAAATGCTCGTTGATATTTTTACTTCCTTTGAAATTTTTGAGAAAAGAGACGGTAAAACTCGTGCTAAACTATGATGATGACGGAACCGCAGCTGCAACTGGCAACGATGACGCAAGCATTGCAAAATGCGGACGTGTATTTGCGAGGCGTTGATTCTTTTCTTAAAGCGGTTGATATGCGCGTGCAAGTTGCAGAGCATGAGCTTGCGCAAAAACAAGCCAAGCATGATGCTGATATTGCAGAAATTGTGCGCGACATGCATGCAAAAGCGCAGGAGTATTTTGAGAGTTAATATTACAGAGCAGGCGGCGGCGAACTCGTTGCAGTTTCGGCAAGGGTTATATCGAGGATTGTAGAGCCGTCTAGCGCATATAGGTGCGTTTCATCAGGGGATACGGAGACGTCAGCGAGTGATTTTGCAGTATCAATATATAGTTGCCGTACTAAAGCGCCTTTCTTTGTGAATATTACTACACGCTTGTTGGCAGGGTCGAGCACGTACAGATTTTGCATCGTATCTGTGGTGTATATGCGCGTTGCGCCATCAAGTGCTGGGCTTACGGCCGCTTGAGTGAATTCTGCTGTTGCGCCGCGGAATAGTTTTGTAATTTTGCCTCCAGCAGACAGCGTATAAATATTACCGTCGATTGCCAGGCTTTTAATATCTGCGCTTTGTGCCGCAGCATCAGTGATCCAAGCAGTACCGCCTATAAAGCCCTTCAGCGTTTTATTGTAGGAGAAGATATTCTTTTGTGTAGCATCGAAGATGTAAAGGCGGTTTCCAAATACTGCTAAATCGGTAATTTCTGGCTTCGGAGCTGGGAAAGTAATAGATTGGGGAATCAGCGTATTATCTTTTGTATCAAATAGCGCCAAGCCAACGGGGGATGTGTTAAAAAGAATTGTTTTGTCGCTTGATTGCATCGCTCCACTGGCAATAAAGCCAATACCCGATGTTGTTTGGTGGACGGGGGATGCCTTGCCGTCCAGCGTCATTTTAATAATAGTGTTTGTATCCGGACTTGCGGTAAATAGCGCGTTGTCTACAAAGAATACTCTACTCGGTGTTTTTCCGTTCGTGAATGAAGCAATATCTCCCAACACATGGCTATTCGCAGACGTTGCTCGGGAAATACGCTGAATTCTATCTTGCTGGGTTTGTATATCTATTTTTAATACTTCTGTTTCTTGGGCATATAAATGTTTTTCTGCAAGCTGATCCGCCAGTTTCTGCGCATCGTCTAACAGGCCCGCTGCTTGAGTTCGGTTATCGTAGATCAGTGCCGTATTTGCAGCGTCTACTTTTGTGCGCGCTTGGTGCAATTGTTCGCTCGCGGCTTGAATTGCTTGGTCGGATGCTTGTTTTTGGCGGAGCAATACGATGCTTGTTGTCAGTGCAATCAGGAGGACTACTGCGATGAGCGCAAAAATTTTGCTTGAAGCGGGCAGCTTTAAGACTCCTCGCGCTGTTGCTGCAAGCGAAAGTTTAGGAACAGAAAGCGTATGAACTTTTTTTGTTGCTTCTTTCGAAGCCTCTACGATTACTCTCCCCCCTTGAGAAGAACTTTTTTTAAGGAACGGCCATACCCATCGTTTTGAAATATTCCACAGCCCTTTTGCGCTTGATAAGATGAGTCCTGCGAATCTTTGCAGCATCGTTTTCTTTATTAAGAGAGGTATTCTTGGCTGTAAATTAGGGGCTTTTTGATCGACAGGCTGGGCCATTCTGCGCGAGGGGGTTTCTTTTTTTGGAGTCGCAATATATTGAGGTAGGAGCGTTACTACGGTTACGGATAACGGAATAGTATGTTCTTGATCTAGATAGAGTTGCTCTAGTCTCGATGCGATTGTTGCAGCAGAGTGTTCCAGGGAGAATCTTCCAACATCTACTGAGCGGAATACAGAATCGAACGTTGAGGATGTGAAGAAGAGGGAGTCGCGCGTCATGATAGTTCCGCTTGCTACTTGAGAAAAAGTTTTAAGCGGATCGGTAATAGGAAAATGGGAAAGTCCTTGAGAGATATTTGTAATAACAGATTTGCGGGCAAGAAATACTGCGCCCGCCCCCGAAACGCTTACATGCAGCTGAGAGCCTGCGAGTACTCCGAGCGCAACGTGAAAATGCCCCATCCAATCACGTACTCCGCTTTCCGCCGTGTCGTGCAAGATGAGGTTTGCTTGGTGCAGGGCCATTTCAAAACTTGTTGCGGATGATCGCGATGAATCCCGATAATATTCTTTTTGAATGGCAGTAATAATGGAATCGAGCAGAGGCTTTCCGACGCCGTTGCGGTTCTCTGTCTCTCCGGCAGCAAAAAGGAAGCCGAGGCGTGTTTCTTCGTTTGTTGGCTCAAATAAATATGTTTCGCATATTATAGAGCTATCTTTGCATAAGACTAATTCTTCTGCAGAAGGCTGAATGGCTTCTTGTTCCATACAACAAAGAGTATAGCATCATTGGTTGCATATTGCAGGGGGGGCGCGTACACTTTATCGTAGTATTATGGCATTAAAAACGTTTCCGCTGGAAAAGATTTTTGGTTCCCGAACTCGGGTAAAGATCATCACCCTCTTTACGACAGGAGTAAAGCGCCCATATTTCGTGCGTGAAATTACCAGGACTGTCAATGAGCGCCTCAATGCTGTGCGAAGAGAACTGCAGATTCTTGAAAAGATCGGCATGCTGGCAACGTATGAAGATAAGCGAAGAAAATACTATCAGGTAAACGAATCATTTCCCCTCTATGAAGAGCTGGCATCGATTATGAAAAAAGCGGGTCCTGGTGTGGAGGATGCTCTATTTAAGAATATCGACCGCGTGGGGGAAGTGTTTTATGCGTGCGTGAGCGGGTATTTTACAGGGAACCCTGCATCTCCAACCGACTTGTTTATTATTGGGAATATTGACGAAAAGAAACTGGAGCAATTCGCAAAGGCTATCGAGGCGCAAATCGATCGAGAAATCAGCTATACGCCGATGACATTGAACGAGTATGAGTATCGTGTCAATTTCAATGATATGTTTTTGCGTCAAATCTTCGGCGGCGCTCATAAGGAGCTGTTGAACATGCTTCCGCCTGATTTGCGCCCTGATGAAGCTATGAACAAGAAGTCACGAAACATTATTCGCGATATTGCGTAGTGCTCATTTGCGCCGTATGGCCGCATTACACAGCAAGCTTCCAAGAATTCTCATAGCAACGCGCGCATTATTTACGGCATACGTTGCGTATTATGCGCTGGATTGGCATTTTGAGTGGCTTCTAGGTTCGCGATTGAGTATTGTATGGCTGGTATATTTAGTTGCTTTGTATATAATCGCAGAGGTTGTGTATGCAGCGTTCAAGCGTCGTGGCGTTGACCTTGTGTACGCATTTCCAGTTTTGTTTATTGCAAGCCAGATCAATTTTATATCGATCATTCTTCG
>MHHS01000004.1 GCA_001817115.1 Candidatus Andersenbacteria bacterium RIFCSPHIGHO2_12_FULL_45_11b | reverse complement strand
GTTTTTACGCACATCTTTATTTACACGTAGGCTTAAGCGAGCCGAGAGCTAAAGAGTTCTGGGCAAAAGCCTTACGTATTAAAAAAGAGCAGATCAAGTACGTGTATCGTCCAGTTCCTCATGTTTCGCGCAAGAAAAACATCCATGTATTTGGAGTGTGTTCGGTGCGAATACATAACATAGTCTTGCATCGCAAGCTAATGGGGTGGATTAGAGCAGTGCTGGATAATTAACAATAAAATATTCCCTGGTAGCTCAGCGGCAGAGCAGCTGACTGTTAAAAGAGGCAGCTTCCGCAAGTAATTGCGGTCGAATAATTGGGTGAATTCGGGGAACTCCAGAACGGACAATCCCGAGCCAAGCCACAATGGGTAGAAGTATTGTGGAAGGTGTAGAGACTAGCGAGTGAGTCCCAACAATAATCTCGCAAATAGCGCCCAACTCCGTCATTGGCGGAAGATAAGATAGTCCATGCCATATGGGAACATATGGATACCATGTAATCAGCGGGTCGTAGGTTCGAATCCTACCCGGGGAGCCATGTAGTAGAGAATTGATAAAAACCGCCTTGGGCGGTTTTTTGATGAGCGCAGAGCGCTCATATCAATTCACACTACATGGCGAACCCTGTAGTGACGCGAAGCGTCTACTACTGGGGGAGCGTATAATAAATATATGTATTACGTGTATGTTTTTATGTGTTCTAATGCAAAACTATACGTCGGCTATAGCGCCAATCTTCAGAAACGCATTGCCCAGCATAAGGCCGGCGAAGTTTTTTCCACAAAAAATAAATTGCCCCTAGAGTTAATTTTTTATGAAGCATTTGCAGATCAGTCAGATGCAAAGCGACGTGAGATGTATCTCAAAACAACTGCCGGCAAACGTGCGCTTAAGCTCATGTTCCGCAAGTCTATTGAGCGGAAATAGGGGTTTGCATTTCTTCATAATCAGGAGTCTACTAGAAATATATATGTTTTGCTCAAAATGCGGTAAGGAAAATAAAGAAAATGCTAAATTTTGTACTCACTGTGGTACACCAATAAATCTTAGCGAAACTTCACATCCACAGATCAACGCTCACGTAGCAGCGCAGCCCACCCTTACGGAATCAGAGATAAAGAACCTTAAGAAAAAAATTCTTAATGCTGGTACATCTGCAGTAGCATTGGGTTGGTTTTCGATAGCTATTGCACCAATTTTACTCACTGTAACTTCTTCGCTTGAAAATAACTTATCTGACGCACTTGTATTATTATGGTTTCCAATTGTTATTTTGGTTGGAGTGGGAGCCTTGTATGTAAAATATGGCAAAAAATTTAACAAGGTAGTTAATGCAGAATCAGACAAAGCAATGAGGGTGCTTTTTTGGGTAAGCCTTGCTCTAGTTTTTGGCTTGCCGCTGTTTGGGGCTACCCCAGGGATTCTTGTAGTTATCCTCGTATTTTATTTATTTAGCGCACGAAAGGCTCTGAAAAAACTTGCTGATGCTGGAATGCTAACCGCTGATTTGATTCTTAAGAGTTAATTGATATGTTTTGCGAACAATGTGGCAAAGATAATAAAGAGACTTCCAGGTACTGCCAGTATTGTGGTGCTCAAGTTGTTAGGTCGAACAGTGGCGGTTCCGAATCAAATACCAGAGAAGTAGATAAAGCAAATGGTGACAAAACAACTAAAGTTATTCGGAATATTGTTGTAGCGATACTTATTGGTTTATTCCTACTAGTGCTTGTCCCTTATGTTGCGAGACAGGATGCACAAAAATCTATACTTGAGGACATCGATAACATTGAGTCTGCCCCCGTTGACAAAAGCGCAGAGTTTTCGGAACTGAAGGGTAACTTATATAGGAACACGAAATATGAATTTCGGATTAAGTTTCCAGAGGGATGGGATATTAAGGATGGGGATGGTGCGTATGTTCTTAAAAAAGCAGTAAATGGCAATCACTCCATTAGTGTTGCGGTAAATGAGATACCAGCAGAGTATGCAAATATTACGAATGATATTGATACGATAGAAAGTTTTCAAACAATTGAGGAATGGAAAGACGAGTTTGTTCAAGGTACAAAAGAAGGATTGTCTGTAACCGAGATGGAAGTGATGAATTATGGAGAAGCAAAATTGGACAACGAGCCTGCCTACTGGGTGAAAATTACTATGCCTTACTCAGTCCTGGACACGACATTTAACTCTACCCAAATTACATATCAGATATTCAAGAATAATAAGTTCTACACAATATCAGCGGGGACATTAACAGATGAGTATGCTTCAGCGGAATCCCATTTCATGAAATCAATCTCAACATTTGTAACTGAGGATTTCTAGCTATGCTTAATCAATTACTATTACTCGCCCTAGTTTATGTTGGATATTTGAGTATCTGGGCAATCGTCAACTTGCTGGCATTCGCTTTGTCTGTTGCTTTTAAAAAACCAGTCATTCTAAGCACTGTACTAGGTATTACCGCTCTAGCTGTTCAACTTGTAGGGTTCGTAGTGGGAATCGGAATACTTTGGTTCGTCATTTCTTTGCTTCTCAATGGGCAGTTCTTGTGGTTCATGTTTATGTTGTTTATTGGTATTGGTTTGCTTTCTGGGCTACTCGGATTCTTGCAGATGCCATTTATATTAATAAGTGGATACTTTGCCTCAAAAATGGAGGACATGTCGCAAGGCTCCGGCATTGAGGTAATTGGTGAGAATAATGAGACTATCAAGGTCTTAAGCGATGATTCTGCGAATCAAAAACTTGCAATCTATTTTCTTGCTGTCTATGGTTTGAACCTCTTATCCGTGCTGATAAATACGGAGGATTACCCAACATGGCAGTGGGGTGACTACATAGCTTGGCCAGTGGTCTGGGTGTTTACTCAAGCAATATTCTTTGGCCTGATAATTGGGATTTACATGAAGCTACGGCACGGAAAGTTTTGGTATCCAACCAAGAAGCGGATGATGATTAGCACTCTCAAGACTACGACGATTGTGCTGATTGCGTTTACTGTCCTGTTAATTTTCTTTGGGGTCTGGGTACCCTAGACACTTAACTTATGACTAAAGAAGAGCTGCAAAAGTATCAGAAAGCCGCCTCATACATAGCGGCGGGTATGTCCGTTCTAGCTATTTTTTTGATGCCCTATGGCTACTACATTGTTTTACGCTGGGTCGTAAGTATTGCAGCTTTACTCACTGCATTTATTGCTTACAAGAACCATAAGACAAGTTGGGTTGTTATGGCTGTTATAGCACTCGTTATCTGGAATCCAATTACACCTGTTTATTTAGGGAGAGAGATATGGCTTCCGTTCAACATTGTAGCTGCGGCCTTCTTCTTTATGGCACCTAAAAAGATATATGAATAAAACTATCAGGAACACATTTTTGCTTGCAGTGGGAGCCTTCGCTCTTTATTTGATAGGTAGTCTCACCTGGGGCGTGCTAAATACGCAGTCGTGCAGTTCAGATTTGCCAGAGAATCCTACATGTGAGCAAATTGCCGAAAATAATGCTCAAAATTGTAAGTATGTGATACTGCGTTGGAAGAAAGTAGATTACGAAACAGAGTTGAGAGAGTGTAGAGCCTGGGAGCAAGAACAAAATGAGTAATTGAACACACATTATCGTTATGAATATACCTTATTTCATTAGCCAACTACTCAAACTCTTAGCACTAGGAGCGATTATTTATATTGCCTATCTGGTTCCGAACCCGTGGGTAGCGGCAATTAGTGTCTTTATTATCGGAACATTGATTGCCTCCGAGGCGTTCATTCTTATGATTGCTCGCTCATTCTTTAAGCAACCCACTGACGAGAATATCGTAAAGCTGTTTATACCACTACTATTTCGAGACAAAGCTCAGGCTGACAAAATCTTGGCTGATTACGCTAGGGAAAAGGAACTTCGCTACGGGCAAGGTAACTCCAAGGACTAGCCAACATCTAAGATGAATAATGATTTGATAAAAAGAGCGGAAGAGCTTGATAAAATGCGCTTAAAAGGTATTTCTGAAAAACTTACTTTAGATGAAGCGCAAAATATTGTTCGAGTTTGGGGTACTCACCTTGAGCATTCAGGAGGTCTAATGTTTCTTTTTGGGACAAGCATACCTGAATCGTTGTTACCTTATCCTATAGATATACTACAAGGGGCAATTAATAAAATGGAGGCATTCTACTACGGAAAAGGATTGCACGATAAAGTAAGACTTTTAGAAGAAACCGAAATGTCACTGACTACATATGTTAGCGATGAAGAGGCAATTGATAAATTTATATCTAGTTTTAGCAATAGTGAGTTTCGCAAGTTAATGGTTGAGGGCCTTCAAGATACACAAAAAAACCAAGCACAAAATGGATTCTTAGTTGATGGAAAGCTTTGGGAACTGAGCAAGGCACGTATAGAGGAATTGGAACAGTAAAATAGGCTACTAATCAATAAGCTAAATCTGCCCCTGTGGCCTTAAGTCTGGTATGTAAATGTACTCTTTTTGCTGCTGAAAAATAGTTCTAACGTCGTTCACAATGCGGAGCCAAGTCGATTTTATTGCCGCAACTGTCGCCTGATTGGCATCTACGCGGCTGAACTCCGCAAAATTCGCTGGTTCGAAACCGGGTAGGATTGCTTTTTATTCTTACTTCCTCTACTGCGTGGAGCCAGTGTGAGCGAATGAAAGGGGTTTGGTGTTGCGGTGGCATTTTCTAATAACACCTGTGGTACAATGTCAGGAATGATACCAACCGAGAGGATTTTTTTTCTGGCATCCTGGCTTGCGATAATCGCTGGCGTTGTCATGATTATAGGAGGTGGATGGGCGACAGTGTTTACGTATCAGACTGTGGCTCGTGAGCATATTACTACACCGCCAGACGCGACCATTCCCAATACACCAGTGCTTGGGCCATTTACACTTCACTCGCAAGCGGATGCAATCCGGAAGCATGTACTGGATACGACAGGGGGGAGGACGTATGCCGAAATGTCCCGCGATGAAGACCGCAGTATCTGGATAACTGCGACAACGCTTATTACCGCGTTGCATCTGGGGATAATCACATACCTGTTTGCCGGACTCATTATACTTGGAGGACTGATTACCGCATGGACCGGTTGGTGTCTAGCCAGGTGCGCAGCTATGCTTCACAAAGAAGATCATGAAGACAATCATTAAACAAGAAAAGATGCGAACAAAAAGGATGAAAGGGTGGGTAAAAGTCTTCCTGATAATTGTAGCGGTTATGGTGTTGGCGATTGCGGCCATGGCGGTTGGTTTTTCCGGCCAAGTAACGCAGCAAGAAATAGCGCATAGATTTATCACTGCTAATCCTCTTAGCTTGTCGCAAGTTGAGGCGTTTTCCCAATATCGCAGTTGCGCCGGCCATGACCACCGCCACCCAACGGTGCAGACAGGCACAATTGAAAAGACGCCGCGGTCAATGAAGCACTATATTTCGGTCAAGCCTGAATTCCGCGGAACGGTGGATAAAGTAGCAGTATTTGCGCCCTTTGATGGCAAGATTTCCAATATTGACAATGACCGGGGCGGACCTGGTGACCAGCAAGTTTGGCTAACTCCTGACAGCGATAATCCAGCTAGCCCGCGGCAGTGGCAATTTATTTTCTTTCACGTGAACCTTGACCCATCACTACCCAAAGGTTCTCATGTAACGGCAGGACAGCGAATCGGTTCAGCCAACTTGGCACGCGGACCGGAGCGAGCCACCGACAACTTTGATATGGCTATGGGGTTCACCAGGCCTTTGCATCAGCCAGCAGGCGATGAGGTATTTACCCATATGACTCCGCAAGTGTTGGCTGAATATGCCAAGTATGATATTACGCCCGAGAAGCTAGTCATTGCTGAAGAATATCGTGATGCCCATGATTGCCCGGTAGTATCACAATCGCCAGCGGGACCAGAATATGACCCTGGCACGATTTACTTTTCACCGCAGGCAGGCAGTGGTGAGTATGTATTCTTAAAGGGGATATCTCGGCGCTAAAGGATACATATATCACCAGCGGTGCAAGAAAAGTTTGCCTACAAAAATGCAGAACGCCTAATCTCGGGCTTATAAAATGTTTTTTTGTGCTATAATGAGTTGCAGTAATATAGCTATGCTTTCACTTAAGAGATTTTTTTATCTGTTTGTACCGCTCTTTGTTGTTTTTGCCGTACTGGTTGCTTCGCCAGCGCTGGCTCGAATTGTCATTGATGGCTACGGGCAAGTTCAGGTCAGCTCCGGACGCGTCTTAAGCAGCAGCAGCGGTTCTGGCGATGATAGCAGCGGGAGTGGCAGCAGCGGTTCTGGAGGTAGTGAAGAAAGCGATGACGATAATGGCAACTCAAGCGGTAGTGAGAGTGGCGATAGCTCAAGTGACAGTTCAACTATGAAGTCACCGACTCCGACGCCAACGAAAACCGAAACTCGCAGTTCCGATGGTACCCGTACCAAAACCGAGGTAAAGAAAGATGGCGAAGTGCGCACCGAAGTGCGTCTGCCTGACGGCACGAAGATTAAAACACGGGCGGAAGAAGGCCGCACCCGCACCGATGTCTATCAAGGAGCCACCAAAGTTCGCTTTGAACGGGAAGGCGACCGCTTCCGCATTAAAGCCGAGAACGAACTTGGCCAAGAAGTGAAGCTAGAAGAGCGTGAAGCTGATGAACTTGATGAAGATGCTGACGAAATCGAAGACGAGATTGTGGTGGAAGAACGGGCTGATCTGCTGCGTATTCGAGCACTACAGCGCAAAACAATTATTGAACGCCTCAATGTTCAAGCACTGACTGATTTACCGCTTTCCGTTGATCTGGCCACTAATATTCTTACGGTTACCACGCCGGCTGGTGAAAAACAAGTTACCGTTCTGCCTGATCAAGCGGTGCAGAATATATTAGCTGCGAATGTGATTGACCGTCTTAGCGGCCAGGCACTCGTTGATGAGGTTCGCCAAGGCAATATTCAAACACTTGGCCAGGTGATTGCGCTGGGATTGCGCAATAATGTGCCGGTCTATCAAGTGCAGGGCGTCAAAGAACATCGTTTTCTTGGATTTTTCCCGGTGACTACGGATGTGACGGTATCGGTGTCGGCCGAGACGGGAGAAGTAGTGGATACTGATCAATCACTGGGCGATAGAATCATTGACATATTCTCGGTCACTCCATAAGGATGGATGTAGGCTTACGCTTAGGCGTAGCGGTGATTGTTTAGTACAATACACATATGCTTTGGTATGCGAAAACAGCGGAAGACGCCATGCAGCAGCTGGGCGTAAGCACGGAGGGGCTTTTGGCTTCCGAGGCGCAGCAACGGCTGGAACGCTACGGCTCGAACGCATTGCCAGAGGGGTCGCGCGATTCTTGGATCCGGCTGTTTTTTCGGCAGTTTTCCAGCGCGTTAATCTACATCCTTTTAATTGCGGCAGTCGTACTCGGCATTATGGGCGATATCCTCGATGCGGTTATTATCGTGAGTGTTCTTTTTTTAAATGCGATTGTTGGAAGTTTTCAGGAAGGGCGCGCGCAGAACACACTCGCCTCTCTGAAAAAATTTACAGAAGCTACGGCTACAATCAAGCGCGAGAATCGGGAAATTACGGTATCTGGATCGGAAGTTGTTCCGGGTGATATTCTTATCCTTTCTGAAGGAGAGCGGATTGTCGCGGATGCCCGAATTATCCTGGTAAGCGGACTGAAGGTTGATGAAGCGGCGTTGACGGGCGAATCGGAACCGGTTCACAAAAATGCTGACTCTCTGGCATCGAAATCTCTGCCGGTGACAGACCAAAATAATATGGTGTTTAGCGGAACATATATTGTTTCCGGAAACGGATTGGCAGTTGTGGTTGCGACCGGACTGGAGACGGCAATGGGGAAAATTGCGAAGAAAATCTCTACGATAGATACGGAAATTCCCCTGAAGATTGAAATACGGCGGATTACCCGCGTCATTGTATCGGGAGTCTTTGCGCTTACCATATTTTTGATGGGATATGGAGTGCTTGCCGGCTTGCCGCTACGGGAGATGTTCAAGACTGCCGTTGCGCTGGCGGTTTCCAGCGTTCCAGAAGGATTGCCGGTGGTTGTAACGCTGGTTCTTGCAACGGGCGTTTGGCGCATGAGCAAGCGGAATGTTTTAGTGCGGCGCTTGCAAGCGGTTGAAGCTTTGGGACAGGCTCGGATTATCGCTGTCGATAAAACAGGAACGCTTACGCGCAACCAAATGATTATCGAGCGCGCATATATTAATGGTTCATATTATGCAGTTTCCGGATCGGGGTATAGCGCGAGCGGCGATATTACGGCAGAGGCGACAGGAAAAACGGCAGCAGACTCTCCTGAAGTTCAGCTGGCGGCGCGAGCTGCCGCTTTTTGCGCGAATGCGCATATTACTTATAGCGAAGACACGAAAGAGTGGAGCGTGGCGGGCGATCCAACGGATGCAGCTCTGCTGGTGTTCGGAGAAAAAGCGCGTGTGTTCCGCAACGATCTTTTAAGCACGTATCCTCTGCTGCATGAAATTCCCTTTTCGTATGAGAAGAAATATCATGCGACGGTCCATAATGTAGACGGGCGGGCGTTTACTGCCGTTGTGGGCTCGCCGGACGAGGTTATGGCGCTGTGTCGCACGCGCTGGAGTCCTGATGGCACGCACGCAAAAATAACAAACGCTGACCATGAAGAAATCAATCAAGCGCTTGCGTCTATGGCGGAGAATGGATTACGGGTTTTGGCATTTGCAATTAGCGAGAGCGATGTGGAAAATAGCGGCGAGATGGCAGGGAAGAAGCTGGCATTCGGCGGGCTGTACGGCATGAAAGACGGCCTGCGCTCGGAAGTGCATGAAGCGTTGCGGTTGGCGCAAGACGCAGGGGCGAAGGTTGTTATGATTACCGGCGACCATGTGATAACCGCACGGGCGGTAGCCCGTGAAGCGGGCATATACCAAGAAGGCGATGTAATATTAACGGGAAACGATTTGGTTGAAATGTCTGACGAGGAGCTTGCTTCCCGGCTCCCGCGCACGACTGTGTTTGCCCGCGTAACGCCCGATCACAAGCTGCGTATTGTGCAAGCGTATCGCCAGATAGGAGAAGTGATTTCTATGACGGGCGACGGCGTGAATGATGCGCCTTCCTTAGTTGCCGCCGATTTGGGAATTGCAATGGGTAAAATCGGAACCGAAGTTGCCAAAGAGGCGGCAGATATCGTATTGCTTGATGATAATTTCGGCAGTATTGTTTCGGCGATTGAAGAGGGGCGGCATATTTACCGAACCATCCGCAAGGTTGTGCTGTACTTGCTCTCCACAAGCGTTGGGGAAGTGTTAACTGTGCTGCTTGCCATTATTGCCGGCTACCCGCTGCCGATCTTAGCGGTGCAGATCCTCTGGCTGAACTTGGTGACCGATGGATTTCTGGATATCGCGCTGGGAATGGATCCAAAAGATAAAGACTTGTTAGCGGAACGGACTCGGAAGCCTCGCGTGCTCAACAGGGTTACTATTCTCCGCATGTTTACGATGGCGTTGCCGATGGTGCTCGGGTCGCTATTCATATTTACGGAATATCTGTCGCAAGGGCTGGAAAAGGCCCAAACTATGACGCTGACGGTGCTTGCGATGTTCCAGTGGTTTAATGCTTGGAATTGCCGGAGCGAGCGGGAATCAATTTTTACTACAAACCCCTTCTCGAATGTATATTTAATCGGCGCGCAGATTATAGTAATTATCCTGCAGCTTTCCGCTGTCTATCTGCCATTTTTCCAATTCATTCTGCGCACCACTCCGCTTGAAGCGCGGGATTGGCTTGTGGCGGGAGTTGTTGCTAGTTCGATATTGTTTGTGGAAGAAGGAAGAAAAGCGTTACACCGTCTCTTGTAACGTAAATATGATAGAATAAAAATATGTTACGGCGTGTTCTCGCGTTTACTGGTTTTCTCCTCTTGCTGATCATTGGCGGCATTGTACTTTTGAAACTGCCGAATCAGGAAGCACGGCAAACAAATTCCGACGAGCCGCCACTGCTCCTCAAAGGAATCGGCATTACTTTAGCGGGGTATGATCCGGCCACGAACAAGGCCGGCGACTTTGTCTTTACCAAACAGAAGCTCCAGTTTGATCGTATTTGGATGGACTACGGATTTAGTATCCCGGCTAGCAGTGCTGGCGCAGCTAAGCGCAATCCACAGCCAACTTTTATTTTGCCGCTCGGCACCAAAGTGCGCGCGCTGGTAGACGGCATCGTCGTGGATGTGCCGAAGCTCTACAGTGGCGATTATTCGGTGATGGTCGCTCCAGATATGAAAAGCCGTTGGCGGTATGAAACCGAGCATGTCATTAACCCAGTTGTTAAGATTGGCGATCGGGTGGTGGCTGGTCAAGTCGTAGCGGAAGTGAGCGACTATGACTCACGCAACACACCAGGTTTTGGGTTGGTTGAAATTGGCATTCTTAAAGGTGGCACCCCGCCGCAGCATCTCTGTCCGTTCCAATATCTTGATCCATCTATAAAAGTTGATACCCAGCGGAACATACGAGCCTTTTACCGTGCCTGGGAACAGTATCGCGGTCAGCCTGGTCTTTATGAGGAAACAGTTGAGCCAGTAGGCTGTTTAACGACAGAGGCTATTGACGGGTAATGCTATCGTAACTTCACCTGAAGCATCGGGATAGGCAGACGTTTTCGTTTCGTTTCGCCTTTGAGTGTGGTAGCTCTGCGTATGGGCATGTCTCCTCTTGCAGATACATGTTGAAATGATTGTGCAGGAAGCGAAGCAGCTAAATGCACCGAATGTTTTCCGTAGTGTTCCCGCAGTTCGTCTATAGCTCCATATAGCTTGGTATATTTTACGAGCGTTGCCGGATTCTCGAATAGTGTTGGTTGCATCGGATTAAGCGGCTGTAAGTTAGCAAGAAACACCCCCGTTGCCCGGTAGTATCCTGGTTTCCAGATATGTTCGAACATTGTTCGCACTGCGTCTACAAGCTCGTTAGGATACGCGGTAACGCGTTCAACAGTGCCTTCCATGCCATGTCCTCTAAACTCTTTAGTGCGCAGATAAATAGTGATGCTTTTTGCTCCCTGATGGTACCTCCGTGCCTTCATACATGCGTTCTCAATGTTTTTCATCAATTGCGCAAATATGAACTCCTTGTTATTTGACGGAGGCGTGAACGTTTTGCTTTTCCCGATAGATTTGTAACTCGTCTTTTCTTCTTCGAATCCTATTGTCTGCATACCGTTTAATTCTTGCCATGTTTGCATGCCAGGCTTTGTAAGAAGCTTTTGTATATGCTCTTCCGGCCTCTGTTTAAATTGCAATGCAGTTCGCATGCCGAACTTTCGAAGCAGCGCAGCCGTTGCCGGCCCTATATTCCACACGTTCTCAATAGCAACATCAACTAATGCATCATCGATTCTTGATCGATGAATAGATACAAGCCCCGCTGGTTTTCCTTTATCCGTAGCTATCTTGCATAAAGTTTTTGTAGGAGCTATGCCGAGCGTAACTGTTATGCCAAGTTCTGCATGAATATCGTTTTGTATTTTTGCCGCTATTTGTTCATACGATGCGTGGTGATACCTGCGCAGGCCGGACAAGTCCGCAAATGCTTCATCCACGCTATATTCCTCCACAACTGGCGTGTATCTTCTGATAATGTCATACATTCGTTTTGAGAATAGGGAAACGGTTTCGTAATCAGTGGGAAGTACCACAAGTTCCGGGCACATTTTCTTTGCATCCCACAACGTAACGCCGCGAGTGATGCCCAACTTCTTTGCTTCAATGGAAGCAGCTGCAACAATATTACGCTCTTTGCCGGTAACAACAGGCTTGCCCTTCAAGTGGGGCTTTACGCTCTGCTCTATGGATGCGAAAAAAGAATCCCCGTCGATATGTGCTAACATCAGTATTTTCTTATGACAGAACGAATAACCCCGATGACGGCAAGCTCTTCTGGTCTTACAGCTTCATAGTTTCCGTTTGCTGGATATAATACAGGCCGACTGTCTTCTATTTGGTAGTAGCGCATCATCCATTGCCCCTCAACATCTGCAATCACAATATCTCCGGATTTTGGTTTTTGCCCTCTTCTAAAGATAACAATATCGTCTTGGAATATTCCCGCATCCTGCATCGCATTATTCTGCACTTTCACTATAAACGTACTAGGCTCAATGAGCCATTCATCGAAGGAGATGGTATCTAACAACTCTTCTTCTGCAGGGGAAGGCCACATGTTCGTATTATGTACTTTTTTGAGATCTAAAACAATGTTTCTGGTGTATGTTGAAATTTGCCTGGCAGTCTGGGCAAGAATAAATTCTATGGCTATATTGCGCTAATAAAGGTATACTAATTGGCAGATACAGTTAGTTTTAGCCTTTTACAACCAAATATCTATGGACTCATCGTATAGCTCGTCAACGACAAAACCTCTGTATAGAGGTACGCAGATAGTGTGGTACGTTCTTAGTATTCTTGAAATACTATTAGCGTTTCGCTTTGTATTAAAGCTTATGGGTGCAAATCCGCTTGCAGGATTTACGAGCTTTATATATGGAGTGACGTATGTCTTTACAGCTCCATTTTTGAGCGTGTTCCGCATTACTCACATTGCTGGAAGTATTTTTGAGTGGACGACATTATTAGCAATGCTCGTGTATGCGCTTGTAGCGTGGGGAATTGTGAAATTACTATTTATGGGAAAAACGGTCTCTACGCCGGAAGCCGCAGAAAAGATGAATGAAGAAGAAAAATAAATTGTTTATTTTTTAAGACATTAAATCTATGGGAATTCTTTTTACTATAATTTTTGGAGGGTTAGTGGGATGGGTGGCATCTCTAATTATGAAAACAGATGGTCAGCAGGGGGTATTCTTAAATATCGTTGTTGGCATTGTGGGCGCAGTGATTGGCGGGTGGATTATGAGTTTAATTGGCGCAGATACAACAACAGGATTTAGCATCTATGGGTTTTTAGTAGCGCTTTTAGGCGCTTGCGTGCTTCTTGCTGTTTTAAAGTTTGTGCGAAGATAATACCGTTGCGTTTGCGCGCTATCGGCTATATAGTTGGCAGTTGAGAACAAATTAAGAACATAACATCGCAACTATGACAAATGAGCAAATCGCGCAAAAAATCGAACGTATTACAAAGGAATTTCAGGAATTAGGCAGTCAAATTTCTGAATTAACTGCAATGTCTACAGAGCGCTTAGAAGAGTATCGCAACGAAGCGATGAGCGATATACATGCAAAAATTACTGACACGTCTCGCGAAGTAAAGAAACAAGTGAAAGTTGCAGATGAATATGCGCATCAGAATCCATGGGCGATAGTTGCTGGATTTTCTGTTGCTGGATTGGTACTTGGCATATTGCTTTCCCAGATTAGCTCAAAAAAATAAATGACTGTTATTCGAAACATTATAGTAGCTGCTGCAGCTTCGAGAATTATAGCGCAACGGAATATTGTAAAGCGTCTTCGCAGCATCGGTATCGCTATCGGGCTTTTTATCATAAGCGGAGTACTAGGGTTGCTCGGGATTATAGGCGGAATTTTCAGCATTTTTTTCGCATTAGCCCAAGTGCAGGGATTCATATACCCATCCTTGATAGCTGGAGGCATTAGTTTGTTATTGGCAATTATTATCGGAATCGAGGGCAAGAGGCTGATAAAAGGTTTTTAATATCTAGTCCATGTTTCAGCGAATAGCTATTGCGTGTATACTATAAGCATGTCTAAACATTTTTCTTCATTAGTGATAGTTAGCATTCTATCCATCCTCGTCATCGGCGGAGTGCTGTTGGCACAAGTGCCAAGAAATGCCCAAGCATCTTCTCATAGCATTCCCGGCCAATACATTGTTGTACTGAAAGATGCTGTTGCAAGCCCCCAAGGCGTAGCCAGCGAAATGGTAAAAGCGAAAGGATTAACTGTGAATGCCGTATACTCAAGCGCTCTTAAAGGATTTGCTGCAAGTATTCCTGCGGCACAGCTGGATAATATTGCACGCGATCCCCGTGTACAGTTTATATCCGAAGATCGAGAAGTATCTGCCGTTGCGCAGACAACTCCTATCGGCATTAGCCGCATCCAAGCGCCGTTGAATACATCG
>MHHS01000003.1:7491-9311 GCA_001817115.1 Candidatus Andersenbacteria bacterium RIFCSPHIGHO2_12_FULL_45_11b | reverse complement strand
TCTGACAACTTTAGTTTTGATTTTTTTACCATATTTAGATAGTACCCTGCTGTCCTAATTCATTACGGAATTTACGATTCCTGCACATTACAATAAATCCCATAGCGTATGGGGTTATATAGAGTTCGAAGTTTAAAAAACGAAGGAGCTTTTGATGAAGAAGACTCGTGGACAGTTGTGCCTCACGCTTGTAATGACTTTCGTCGGGCTACTCGCAGGATATTGCCTGCGGGGAGAACCACCGCGAGCGCTGCAATCGCAGACTCCAGCGCATGCGGTGGGGCAGCAAACGCCACCCACGACAGGTGGTGCAACTATCTTCGTTTACTCAAACGAAGATTTGAAAAAGTAAGCTCTTTGCCAGCGAAGTCGCCGGCATAACCCACCAGTATCGGCCAAAGGATTCGCCGCATTCATTACTGGTGGCAATCTCAACACAGCCTGTGTGATTTTTCACCAGGCTGTTTTCTTTACGCCTTTTCTTCGTATCTTCGAATAACTCCGCGGACGATTCCCTGAATAGTTGGATTTTTAACGTAGATGGGTTTCATTTTTTTATTTGCCGGCTGCAGCCGGATTCTGGTTTTTTCCCGGTAATATCTTTTTAATGTTGCATTTTCGTTATCCACAAGCGCAACAACTACGTCGCCATTCTTCGGGTAAAAATTGCGCTCGATAATGACATAGTCTCCGCTCAAGATTCCATCATCAATCATTGATTCGCCCTTTACGCGCAGGGCATAGCAATTTAAATTCGGAAGCAGTTCAAGCGGAACGGTAATTGATTCGCGCTCCTCAATAGCTTCAATAGGAGAACCTGCCGCGATAAAGCCAACGAGCGGAATTTCAATGCCTTTTGTGAATATATTAGATTTGTTAGTGAGCTCTACGGAACGCATTTCTCCGTTTCTTATTTTTAAGTACCCCTTTTCTTTTAACTGCTGTACATGTGCATATGCGGTGGCAGGAGATTTGATCCCCATTGCCTTCATGATGTCTCGATAACTGGGCGCATAGTTGTGGCTTCCTAAAAATGTTCTGATCGCATCGAGCGCTTCGCTTTGTTTTTTGCTTAGGTCAGATAGTGCCATACGAACAGTATACCAACAAACAGAAAGAAAAAGGGAATTGTTTATCCACATATGATCTTGGAATTTTTTGAAAAGCAGGTAGTATATGGCGTATGCGTGTGGTTTTAGATACCAATGTACTTATCGACGGCTTTAATGATGATTTTTGCTCGGAAGCAAAGCTTATTGATAGCGTCTTGAGCGGCGAGATGACGGCAGTTTCTACGCAAAAAATCATAAACGAATACCGTCTTATTTTACGCCGGCTCATAGATGATCGAGATTATCGCACGCGATTGGAGAACTTCTTTGCCATGCTTGAGGATGTAGACGCAGAGTACGTAGATGCAGTGATTGATGACGAAGAAGATATGAAGTTTTTAGAAGCGGCGGTTGGCGGGGAAGTGGATGCTATTGTTACGAGCGACAAGCATTTGCTTGATGTGGGGGAAGTGGATGGCGTACGAATTATTACTCCGGATGAAGCGTGGCGAAGAACGGAAGATGAAGCGGGCGGAGCGCAGGAATGGCGGAGTTTGGTGCAGGGATGGGGGATTAATTCGCATGATAAAGAAGCATAGCGTGAAGGCGTACAATATTGCGAAGTGCGGAGCCCTGCTTCTGGCGGTGAGCCTTATGCCGTGCATTGCGTATGCCGCAACTACGACGGCTTCTGTTGATTACAGCGGCCAGATTAATGAAAAGCAGCAGGAAATTGATGCACTGAACAAGAAGATTGCGGAGCTCTCG
>MHHS01000003.1:2691-7470 GCA_001817115.1 Candidatus Andersenbacteria bacterium RIFCSPHIGHO2_12_FULL_45_11b | reverse complement strand
GACGAAGCGCAGGAAATCGCGCTGATCTTGGAACAGCTAAAGGCAGATTTGCAGCGCGCCAATGCGCAAATGGCAAAAACAGAAGTTACGATTGCGGGGGTAAAAATAAAGAGCCAGCAAGCAAGCAATAAGGTTGATGAGCTGCAAGTGCAAATAGATGCAAAGAAGGATGAGCTTGATTCGCTGATTCGCCAATTATATGAATTTGAACAAGTAACGCTGGTACAAGTATTCTTTGACTCGCAAAGCTTAAGCGACGTGTTTAATCAGCGCGATGCATATCGAACACTCCAGCGGCGTGCAGTGAGCGTGTTAACGGATATGCGTGCGCAGCAAGAAGAGCTTGGCCGGCAGCAAGAAGAGCTTGGCCGGCAAGCAGATGATTTACGGCAGCTGCAAAGCTTATTAGATGTGCAGGCGCAAGATTTGGCGCAGAAGAAAAATACGCAAAAGCAGTTTCTTCAGCAGAAGCAGCAGCAGCAAGCACAGTATGAAACGTTGATCGCAGAAGCTCAGCAGGCACGGGAAGAAATCAAGCGGCAGGTGTTCACATTACAAAATGGCAGTATTAAAATTTCTCTTGCAACGGCAAATGATATGGCAAGGTTTGCGGGAAAAGTGACAGGTATTCGCTCAGCGCTCATTATGGCTGTGTTAAAAATAGAATCAGGCGTGGGTACTAATTTGGGTTCAGGATCGTTTCCTGCAAACATGCCACTTATTAAAAACCAGGAAGCGTTTTTGCGGATTACAAGAGCACTGGAGATTGATCCATATAAGGCCCCGCTCTCCCGTTCCGGCGCTATGGGGCCCGCCCAAATTATGCCGACTACATGGGAGGGGATGGCGCCTCGTATTCAGCAGTTAATGGGCAAGCCGCTCGCGAATCCATATGAACTTTCTGATGCATTCGTTGCTACGGGAATCTTTTTGGCAGATAAGGGGGCCCAAGATCGTGCGAAGGAGGCAGAGGCTCTGCAGCGATATGTAGGAGGAATATATTGGGAAGGCCAATCGTGGTATAGTGAAAAAGTTTTAGCCGTTGCAAAAGAATATGAGAATCAAGGGTTATAGGCCGTTAGGTCTACCCGCTGTATTGGCGGGTATAAGCATATTTTTAAATCTAGCTTTCTGGGTGCTAGTATTGGCTACGTTTCCAAAGCATGACCCTTCCGCGATTTTGCACTACACCGCAGGGGTGGGGGTTGACTTTGTGGGAAGCGGATGGCAGATTTTCGTATTGCCGATCATCGGGCTCATTATGCTTGTATTAAATGCAGTGCTTGCACGGCTCGTGCAATCGGCAAGCAATGTTGCATATTGGGTCTTTTGGGCGAGCTTGCCGCTTATTGAGGCGCTCCTAATTGGAACATATATTATTTTATTGCGATTGAATTCGTAAGCCGTACTATGAAACATGTTGTATTCGAGGTAGATGCGCAGGCAATGCGACGCAGGCTTTGGGAGATGCTCCCGGGGTTGTTATCATGGACAACACTGATCGGATTAGGCGCGCTTGCGTTTGTGATACCATTTTGGATCGCAATTTTTGTAATAGCATACGATGTATATTTACTGGTTCGCATTGTGTATATGTCGGTTCATTTGCTGTTCGCATATAGAAGGCTAAAGGAGTTTGAACATATTTCTTGGCTCATCAAACTTAAAGACAAGCAAACGAACATTGAGTGGAAGAAATTACATCATATTATTGTAATTCCTACGTACGATGAATCTTTGCATGTGCTCCGCACGTCGCTTTCTGCGCTGGTAAAAACTGATTATCCGCACGAGCGGATGCATGTGGTGATTGGGTTCGAGGAGCGCGCAGGGGAAAGCGCAAAAAAACGCGCACGTGCGCTGACGAAAGAATTTGCTTCTGAATTTGGAACATTCCTTACCACTTTTCACCCAGATGGCATTGTCGGTGAAAAGCGGGTAAAGAGCGCAAATGCAACATGGGCCATCCAGCGAATGGAAGAGAAACTCGCGAAGCAAAAAATAGCAACAAAGTATATTCTTGTAAGCAACTTTGATAGCGATACCGTAATTTCTCCGCAATACTTTGCATATTTAACGTATGCATTTGTTACGGAAAAAGATCCGTATCACGCGAGTTATCAGCCAATACCGGTATATAACAATAATTTATGGGATGCTCCTTCTTTTTCCCGTGTCATTGCGATGGGTTCAACGTTTTGGCAGATGATTGAATCAACAAGGCCTGAACGTCTAGTAACATTCTCCAGCCACTCTATGACGCTAGTTGCGCTCAAGGATGTGGGATATTGGCAGCGCAATATTATTTCAGAAGATTCTCGCATATTTTGGCAGTGCCTGCTGAAGTATAACGGCAAGTATAGAACTGTTCCGCTCTACATTACGGTATCTATGGATGCTGCGCTTGCGCCGTCTTGGTGGAAGACGCTCATGAATCAGTATAAGCAAAAGCGCCGATGGGCTTGGGGGATTGAAAATTTTCCCTATTTAATGGAAGGTTTTTTGAAGAACAGGCAGATTCCATGGAGAATAAAATGGACGTACACATGGCGCACCCTTGAAGGGCATTATTCATGGGCAACATCAGCCATTATTGTTGCCGTGCTTGGATGGTTGCCTGTATTTTTTGGAAACGAAAGTTTTCATCAGACATTTTTGTCGTATAGTTTGCCATTTATGACTCGCACGCTCATGACGATCGCGATGACTGGACTTATCGTGTCTGCAGTGCTGACTATATTGCTTCTGCCGCACAGGCCGAAGCATCATGGGCCGTGGCGGTATGCTCTTATTGTTTTGCAGTGGGTGCTAGTGCCGCTTATTGCTACGGTGCTATCTGCATTTCCGGCGCTTGATTCGGAAACGAGATTAATGCTCGGCAGGGACTTGAACTTTAATGTTATGCAAAAAACAAGGAAGCGGTTAACGAGCAAGGGGTTGGAAGCTGTATGATATTCGACACTGCAATTGTAGCGCCTGTGTATGGCTTGGTTGCAATTGCGGTATTTGGGGTAACGGCGCTTGCGTTGATATTATTTGTACGGCTGCAGCCAAAATCGTTTCTTGTGCACGGATCGTCCAATATATATTATGCGGGTATTGTGTTGGCAGGAAGTATTGCGCTGTCATCGATGTGGTTTGTAGGTTCTTGGAAGCTGGCAGGAGGATTGCTTGCTGCGCTTGCGCTAGTAACTTTTGTAGGCACGATTGATGAGCGAAAAAAACTGTCTGCGAGAACTCAGCTTCTAGCGCAGGCAGCAATAGCGGGTATTTCGGTTTACGCAGGGTGGGTAATCCCATATATTAGCAATCCGATAGAAGGCGGAGTTATTTTCCTAAACATCCCCATATGGGGGATTATTCCTGGTGCATTACTTGCGTTCATCTGGATTATTGCATGTATGAATGCAATGAACTTTTTGGACGGTACTGATGGGCTTGCCCCTGCAATTGGCGCAATTGCGTGCATTGCGCTGGCGGGCATCAGCATGCTGCCAGCAACACAGGATGCAAGGACGTTTGTGTTGGCAGTAATTGGACTAGGCGCATTAAGCGCTTTTTTTCTTTGGAATGCACCTCCGGCAAAAGTATATTTGGGCACTACGGGGAGTTGGTGCATCGGACTATTTATCGCGTTAGTTGCGATGATAGGCGGCGGGAAAATTAGCACAACGCTCATTGTGCTTGCTATACCTATGCTAGATGCATTATTTGTCATCGGGCATCGAATCATCGCTGGGCAAGTGCCCTGGAAAGGAGATACCACGCGCCATTTGCACTATCGCCTTGCGTATGCAGGATTGAGCAAGTGGAATATAGTAATAATTATGAGCATATGCACGCTGCTATTTGCGTGTATAGGAGTGTTTGTGTCCACTACGAGCAAAATAATAACGCTTAGTATTCTTGCGGGGGTGTTTTTTTTCGTAAGTGCGCGTATGATGAACAGAAGAACACTATGAAACTGCTTTCGTTCAAAATTTTCCCCGTATTACTCGCTGTCTGTGCAATTATAGCAATTCCTGTATTTGCGCTTGTGACGCTGCAAAAGCCAGTGCCGTGCGGCACGGACCATATTGCATTGTTGCGTACTCCAACTCAAACGCTCGGCGTTTCCGTAGCTATTACCCCTCAAGAACGGGCGAGGGGGCTGGGAGGCTGTGCTATGCTGGCGCGGAAAACAGGAATGTATTTTCCGCTTTCAGCAGCTGGGGTGCAAACGTTTTGGATGAAAGATATGCTTATCCCGATTGATATTGTGTGGTTGAGCAAAGGAAAAGTAGTGGGGGTAACGGCCAATGTTCCGCCTCCGGAACCGGATACAAAAGACTCGTTGCTTACTACGTATCAGAACCCGCACCAAGACGTAGATGCTGTATTGGAAGTTGGGGCAGGCAATGCGAAGGCATACGGCCTTACAATAGGCGCGCAAGTGGTGCTGGTGAATTAACGCTATTCCCCTCGCCCCGGACGGGGAGAGGGTTAGGGTGAGGAGAGTTTGACATCTCTATAATAATCTGCGAGAATACCTAAATTATGAAAACAGCAGTAATTAAAGCAGGCGGAAGGCAGTTTGTGGTCCATGAGGGCGACAAGGTTGTTATGGATAAGCTTCCAGTAGAAGAGGGGAAAAAGACCGTCTTTTCAGACGTTTTACTTCTTGATAATGATGGCAAGTTTGAGCTTGGCGCGCCGTTTATAAAAGGCGCTTCAGTAGAAGCAACAGTAACCCGCCAGGCTCGCCACAAGAAAATATTCGGCGTACAGATGAAGGCAAAA
>MHHS01000003.1:0-2578 GCA_001817115.1 Candidatus Andersenbacteria bacterium RIFCSPHIGHO2_12_FULL_45_11b | reverse complement strand
TCGCAATATATTCGCTTAATATAGCGAATATGTTTGTTTTTATACGAATTCAGTTGACAATTATACTATGGTATAGTATAATGAATTTACTCAGTTTTGGCGTGATGTTTTAAAACTTTGCAGGAGAGTGTGATGAATCAAATTCGGCTTGGGCAGACGTTGGATTTGGATGAGGAGAACCATAAGAAATTTCTGATTACGCGCGAAGGCGAAGACTTCGTTTTTCACTGTGGCGCCACGTACAGTCATGCCGATCTCGCAGCACGGTTGGAGCTTGACCAGGAGAATATCATGGGCGGCGGCGAGATGGATGTTTTCTGCGACGGTACCTTGGTGCTCAAAGACGATTCGATGAAATATGGTGGTGTGCCAAAGGAAGTCTTGGAGCCACTCGTTCCAGAACTGCTTCGAGTAACCAAGGCGACGACGGCGGTTGTTAATCCTCAATTCCATGGACAGATGGAAAAGTGGAAGTAAAAGAAATCGCTACAAACGTATGAACCCCCTCCTCGTGAGTGCGTTAAGGGTTCTTTTTTTTTACCAAAAATTTACACTCTTGTCCGTTCAGAAATACGGATATGGTGCAGAAAATATGTTATGTTGAAATAGTGAGAAAACAAAAACAATTCCGTTTTGAAGTTGATCAGTCCATACGA
This sequence comes from Candidatus Andersenbacteria bacterium RIFCSPHIGHO2_12_FULL_45_11b, assembly GCA_001817115.1. Taxonomy (GTDB): domain Bacteria; phylum Patescibacteriota; class Andersenbacteria; order UBA10190; family UBA10190; genus HO2-45-11b. The sequence goes on along the minus strand of MHHS01000003.1, from coordinate 1,922 downwards.
ATTGAAGAAACAAACAAAGACAGTATTGTCGCACTAGCAAATGACGAGCAATCGTTTACTGTAAAAATTCCTCGGCGTGCGAAACGTCAAATATTTGAAACATTTAGGAGGAAAGGGAGTCCCAAACAATTTGCACCATCTGTATTTGCAGTCGCAATTATTCTGATAATTAATAAATCAAAATTAAAGCCACAGGATCTTGTAATAGATATTGAATATCCAGGATATGAAACAGAAATTATGCAATGTATTAGCGAAGCATTTCCGAAACTCAAGATATATTTTACAGAAATAGGCAAAAAATCTCCTGCACATTATGCAGCATATGGGGTTTATATAAAGAAAAGGAAAGCGAATGCTTTGTGCAGCTCGGAAGAGATTTTACGGCAAATAAAAAAGTATAAAAAATGACCCCAGAACTGTTACACATCTGGACAAGCCAGACGATTCGCAATCCACATGGATCATTGCTTAGTAGTATACGAAAATATATTAGTAAGTCAATAGCAGTGTGTATTAAGTAAACAGGATTGCTTCGCTACGCTCGCAATGACAACTATTTATATCTTCGTCCTTCCGCTGAACGCTGATTGAAGCGTAAGGGCGTCGGCGAATTCGATATCTCCTCCGGTTGGTAAGCCCCGAGCCAAGCGGGTAATGGGCAAGTTAAAATCTTTGAGATACGCCATCAGGTGGCGCGTGGTGGCTTCGCCCTCCATGTTATGTTCCAGTGCAATAATTAATTCTTGAACAGCGCCCTGCCGTAAGCGCTGTTGTAATTCTTGAAACGTTAATTGCTCAATTCCTACTCCATCGATAGGAGAAAATAGTCCGCCTAATACGTGATATAGGCCGTGGTATGTACTCGTGCGTTCAATTGCGTCGACGTCTAATGGATCTTCAACGACGCACAGTATGCTTTGATCGCGTGCAGCGTCTTTGCATAATGCGCATGTCGCATCGTCTGAAAGGGAAAAACAAATCGAACACGTTTGCACGCGGTCATGAAGCGTTGCAATTGCTTCTGCTAAGCTAGCCGTAACGGCGCGCTGTTGGCGCAATAGATGCAATGCTAAGCGCTGTGCAGATTTCGTGCCAATTCCGGGCAATCGCGTCAATTCCTGCGTCAACTCTCTGACCGCTTTTGGAAGTACTGCAGACATAGTCACGCAGCGGTATGCTGCACAGGTGCGCCCGCCAAATTGGCGGGTTCTATATGAAATTGCTCTGTTTCAGAGTAGCTTACGTTTTGCGTATTAAATTGCAATGGAATTTCCCCGGTAGGGCCATTTCTATGCTTTTCAATGAGCAGGTCAACCTCCATTATTTCGGGGCGTTCTTCGCCTTCCCATGTTTGGCGGTGCAAGAACATAACAACATCCGCATCTTGCTCGATGCTTCCGGATTCTCGCAAATCAGATAGCTTTGGCCTCTGGTCTGTCCGCATTTCCACTGCACGAGATAACTGGGAGAGCGCCATAACTGGAACTTGCAGTTCGATTGCCAGTTTTTTCAATCCTCGAGAAATTGCGGACACTTCCTGCACGCGGTTATCGGTGTATCTGGAGGATTCCATGAGCTGCAAGTAATCAATGATAAGCAAATCTAATCCGTGTTCTGTTTGCAGCCTTCTCGCCATAGTTCGCATACCCATGATATTTGCAGACGGGTTGTCGTCGATATACAGCGTTGCTTGAGAAAGCTCGCTGATTGCATCGCCTAGTCGGAGAAAATCATCATCGTTTCCGCCCGTAGAAAGTTTGCCTGTGCGCAGTCTCCATAAATCAACGTGCGCATGAGCTGCAAGCATGCGGTCTACTAATTGGTCCTTGCTCATTTCCAAGCTGAACACTCCGACTTTGAAACCGGCGAGCGCCGCATGCCGGGCGAAGTCGAGTGCCAGCGTGGTTTTTCCGACGCTG
>MHHS01000002.1:3356-13110 GCA_001817115.1 Candidatus Andersenbacteria bacterium RIFCSPHIGHO2_12_FULL_45_11b | reverse complement strand
CAGAATCAGCAAGCTTATTAACTTGCATTCTCTCTTTTTCCAATTGATCAAAGTTTCGTACTATTTGGATGTCTGCCAAATACGCATCTTTAGCAGATACGTATGCGGCATAGGCTTTGTCGTACTGATCTTGCGCCTTCTTTTGCTGAGACGACATCGTACTCAATTTATCCGAAAAGGCCTTTGCTTGATCTACGACCTGTTGCCTGCTGTCATATATCAAATTAATTGTAAAATCCGCGTCTGGAGTATGTTCAAATAGCTGCTTTCCCGCGCGCTGTTCCCAAACAGTTTCCGCCTGTTGAACCGCCGCCAAAAACTGATCTTTTGAAATATCAAATTGCTCATCAACCTGGCCGATGGAATAGGCAAGCGGGCGGGCACATGGGGCTGGAAAAAGCACAACGATAACCCAATAGAAGATCCCAGCTATTACTACATATGGCACGAGAGTTCGTATAATCTTCATATATACAGGATACAGAAAAACAGGGTACTCTCAAAAGAATATGGAATCATCAAAAGAATTTTGGAATGTTGATAAAAATGCCGGAAACTTGCTTCAGGCGCTTATTTTTACGCATCATCCGAAACATATTCTGGAAATCGGAACGTCAAATGGCTATAGCGCAATTCTCATGGCGAAGATTGCGCAGCAATATGGCGGGCATATTACAACTATTGAATATTTTGAAAAAAGAATCGCGCTTGCTCAGGAAAATATTGCCCAAGCTGGATTGTCGGATTTAATAACAGTATTACAGGGTGATGCATTAGAAGTGTTGTCGCGTTTCTCCCCCTCATATGAGGGGGAGTTGGAGGGGGTCCTAGAATCGAAAGCTACCCCCACCCCCGCATCGGCGGGGACTCCCCCTTATCCAGGGGGGAGAAATATGCGTTTCGACTTCTTCTTCATTGATGCGAATAAAAAACAATATGCGCAATATCTAGAACATTGCCTGCGCCTCGCAAACCCCGGAGCAATCATCGTTGCAGACAACACGATATCTCACAGAAATAAACTGGCTGATTTTTTCGCTGCGCTAGAAAATAACAAAAATATTCAATTTTTAGAACTAGAAATTGGGGCCGGATTGGTAATTGCTCAAGCAAAATAAAGCCGCTCATGTTTCAGAGCGGCAAGCCACCACATACAAATTTCTCAACAGTCGTCAATCCACGCAACGGTAATTGCAGCTTCACCATATTCAGAGTACACAAGAATTTCGTACCCAGGCGATGGTACCCGAAGATTTTCTGCGAGATACACTTCCGCGCCCTCTCTTGTTGCAGAGATGTTTCGAATCAGTATTGGCGCATGGTCATACTTCTCACTCATCCAGAACGGCACAGGCACAGCATTCATAATAATAGAGAGCAATACATCACCGGGATAGCAGAGATAAACAGAGCTTCTGTGAGGTGTTACAATACGCTCAGCTCCGCTTGCATCCCGCACGCGAAATCGAATGGGGGCACGAAATGCTGGGTTCAAAATATATCTCGCCAGCAACACGCCTGAAACAAATACTGCAACCATTGCAAGAATGAGAAGGCAATATGACCTTGAATCCCACATAGCAACCTCCGTTCAAGTGGAAAGAACGCACTAGCTTACGCCGCGCAAGCTAGTGGATTATTGTATTAGCTCGCCTCTGCAATGTCAATGAGTCGCAACTCCAACGACTGCCTGCCGCGAAACTCATTGATACCAAGACTAACAAGCACGTCCATCGGTTTTTCAGTAATGGCAATTTTTTCTGCCAACCCAAACCCGATTGCATCTACATCTTTATCGCCAAGCGACACGCGCATTTTGAGATGATCCTGCGAAGCGCCTATGGCACGCGCTTCATAAGCGCGAATATTGGAAATAATAAACGTGGGTTCAGGATTCTTCTCTCCGAACGGTTCAAATTTTTTCAACATAGAAATAACATCCCAAGTCACCAACCGATGGTCAATAATTGCATCTGCAATATGAGTCATAGGCACGCTGTCAGCGCTGGCAGACGAAAAATACTTTTCAAGCCCGCTTTTCATATCAGGAATTAATTCATGCATCACAGAAAACCCCGCAGCTCCCGCATGCCCGCCGAGTTTTAACGTATGATGCCGAACTGTTTCAAGAGCATGCAATACGTTGGTATTTCCTGCTCCGCGCGCTGAACCAACAGCATGGGCATTTGAATCTGGAATTCCGCCCACTACGAACGCAGGCTTGCCGAATTGCGATGCCAGCCTGCCGGCTACTAACCCCACGATACCCGCATGCCAATTTTTGTTTGCAGCAAACACAAACGGCAGTGCTGGGTCCACACTTGCTATTGCATCATCCATAATACTCTTTGTCATGGTGCGGCGATCGTTATTAAGAGACACAAGCTCGCGAACGCATACTTGAGCCTGTTCGGACGTTGCAGCGAGTAGCGCATTTAATGCAGTCTGCGGATGACCTATTCGCCCAGCAGCGTTAATCAGCGGAATAATACGAAAGGCAATATCCTTCGCCGTCATTGCAGAGGGCTCTATTCTCGCCTGCCTGATAAGTGCCTGCAACCCCGGACGCTTCGTGCGCATCAGCACTTCTTTTCCAAATCGTACGATTGCACGATTTTCCCCTAACAGCGGCATCACGTCCGCGATAGTCCCGATCATAACTAAATCTAGCAACCATTTTTCTTTATCGGGATCATTCTTAAACGGAGAATCTTCATGGCGCAATAATGCTTGCGCAAACTTCCAGCTCATACCGGCTCCGCAAAGATGTTCCCACGCATACGACCCTGCAGGATGGCGCGGATGTAAAATTGCTGTTGCATCAGGCAACTCATCAGGCAACTCATGATGATCGACAACAATAACGTCTTTGCCGCGGTTTCGCACATCCCCAATTTCCTTTCTATTGCCTATTCCGCAATCGACCGTAATCAATAAATCAAACTCCGTGCTTGCCTGCTCAAGCACTGTGCCATTTAATCCATATCCATCGTGATACCTATGTGGCAAATACGGAACTGCATGGGCTCCAATATCCCGCAATACATCGAGCATAATTGCAGTAGACGTAATACCATCGGCGTCATAATCTCCATACACCATAATCCGCGACTTATTTTTTACTGCGCGCATTACTGCATCAACGGCAGAATCCATAGTTTCGATGCTATATGGATTATGTATTTCAGACACATAAGAAGGAACAAAAAAGGATTCTGCGTTTACAGGAGCAACGCCGCGAAGCGCGAGAAGTTTCGCAAGAAGTTCATCTGCGTCTGCAACTACCACCTCGCTATTTCCTCGAATCGGCCACATGCTATGCAATACTGCGAGATGGCGTAAATTCTACTCCGCCACGCATCGCATGTATGTGCCTTGCTGATTCATGCTCATAAAAACGCTGCATAAAATGCCCCATAGGCGCACGCGTTTCATCCTCGATTTGCAGCAGCCTATTATACTTACTAGTACGGTCTGATCGGGATGGAGCCCCTGTTTTTATTTGCCCAGCGCCAACTGCAACTGAAAGATCTGCAATAAATGTATCTTCCGTTTCTCCGGAACGATGTGAAATAATAACATTGTGCCCAGCATCCTGCGCATGCATAATTGCCTCGAGTGTTTCAGAAAATGTACCTATTTGATTTGGCTTAATCAATACTGCGTTACCTGCCTTGCTTCGAATGCCTTGTTGAATGCGCGCCGGATTTGTAGCATACAAATCATCGCCGACAATCTGTGCATACATTCCATTACTTGCAGTAAATTTCGTCCAATCATTCCACGCATCTTCTGCAAATGGATCTTCAATAGAAATGAGCGGGTATCGCTCTTTCCATTGTTTGTACAAAAAAGCAAGATCGTTTGCCTGCAATAACGCTCCGTCAATAAGATACCCTTCGCTATCAGGCTCATAAAACTCAGAGGCAGCAGCATCGATTCCTAAACACGCATCGACGCCCGGAACATATCCTGCCTGCTCTATTGCCCGCACAATAAACCCGAATGCATCTTCGCTTCCATGCAGTTTCGGAGCAAACCCTCCCTCGTCCCCGACCTCTGTTTGAAACCCTGCGTTAATTAAAATATCGTGCAATGCATGATGAATCTCTACCCCCATGCGCAGCGCTGTCGCGAAATTCTTCGCACCAACAGGAAGAACATGAAACTCCTGCACTGATAAATGATTGCTTGCGTGTTTTCCTCCATTAATTAAGTTCATTTGCGGTACGGGCATAACCATTGGCCTGTTCGGCATTGCCTGCGCAATCATAGAATAGAGCGGGATGCGTTGTGCTTGAGCCTCTGCGCGCACGCACGCAAGAGACACAGCCAGTATTGCATTTGCGCCAAGCCGTGATTTTTGTTCCGTCCCATCAAGCTCAATCATGCGATGGTCTATTTTTTGCTGGTTCCCCGTATCCATATCAATAAGCGCATGTGCAATTTCCGTGTTTACATGCTCGACGGCCTGGAGCACACCTTTGCCAAAATATCGTTTTTCATCTCGATCGCGAAGTTCCACTGCTTCATGAATTCCCGTTGACGCCCCCGAGGGAACCATGGCAGAGCCCGTATTGCCCCCATCACAAGTTACAATCGCTTGCACTGTCGGGGTTCCTCGGGAATCTATGACTTCTCGAGCAATAATCGACTTAATTCTTGCCATACAGCGAATCACTTAATACAACCAAGCCCGGGAGGATCTTTCCTTCCAGAAACTCTATCATTGCACCGCCGCCGATTGATACGTGTGTAAATGCGGATATAAGATTCATAGAACCAAGCATTGTAATAGTATCCCCTCCGCCGACAATGCGATTAGACTGCATAGTTGCCAACTCCTGCGCAAGAGCACGCGTTCCATCGGCGTATGCCGGAACTTCGTACATGCCAACCGGACCATTCCAAACTATTGTTTTCGCTTGCTTGCATACCGCAACGATTTGAGCAACAGATTTCGGGCCAATGTCCCACACGGGCTGAGCAATGTCAGCACCTTGTCCAAGCTCTATAACTTTCTTTTCTGCTCCGTCCTCATGGCCGCTCACCACATCAATAGGAAGCATTATTTTATCACGATGAGCATCTAGTAATTTTTTCGCTATTGCAACCTCTTCTTCCGTGAATGCAGGCTCCTTCCAACGCCCTTGCGCAACAAGAAATACGTTTGCAATTTTTCCTCCAACGCAAAGCATGTCTACTGTAGATAGCAAGTATTCCAGCACTCCGATTTTTGTAGAAATTTTAGACCCACTCGTTATAGCAACATAAGGACGATCCGCATGCTTTCGCAGTTTTGATAATATTTCTACCTCCAAGACTGTTCGTCTTCCTGCAGCGCTTGGAAGCTTTTTCGGCAACAGCGCAACTGAAGTTTGGTCCCGATGACTCACAGAAAATGCTTCATTGATATATACATCGCCCGCGGAGGCAAGCTCATTGGCAAACCCATCGTTCGGAACCATTTCTCGCTGATCCATGCGAACGTTGGGAAACAACGCAACTTCTCCTGGGTCCATTCCTTGAATAATTGCATCAACTTGCGAGCCATACAATTTCGGAAGCAACCGGACGTCTTCTTGAAGCAATTGTTGCAGCCTACGCTGGATAGGTTCGATGGTTAAAATACCATCTTCCTCCCCGGGCCGGCCAAGATGCGTCATCAAGAGTACCTTGCATCTGCGTTGACGCAATTCATGAATCGTCTCCAGCGCCGCTTCCATCCGATAATCTTCGGTTGCATCAACAACTCCATCCGATCCTGCACTTACATTAAAATCAACACGCACGATAACTCTTTTGCCGTCCAGCATGAGATCATCCATGGTTCTGAGCGCGGACGCAACAGTATTCATAGGCGTTATTGTGCCCCAAGTGCAAGTACTTGCTCAACCAGTCGATTAGAATATCCCCACTCATTATCGTACCAAGCCATTATTTTTACTAAGTTTCCACCAATCACGCGCGTAAGTTGTAAGTCCACAATCGCTGAATGGGGATCGCCGATAAAATCGCTCGACACCACATCATCTTCAGTCACTGCAAGCACCCCTTGATACATTGGATCGCTTGCCGCCTCTTTGAATGCATTATTAAGATCTGCAACAGTTACGTCTTTTGCAAGCAAGCACGTAACATCAATAATAGAAACAACTGGAACGGGAATACGCAGCGAAACTCCATCAAATTTTCCTGCCAGCTTTGGAATTGCAAGAGTGGCAGCAATCGCAGCCCCGGTTGAAGCCGGCACGATGTTTTGCGCACCAGCCCTTCCTCTGCGAAAATCTCCTTTCCCTCCAGGGCCGTCAACCAGACTCTGCGTTGCCGTATATGCATGAGCCGTTGTAAGGAGAGCCTTTTCCACTCCGAACACATTCTCAAGCACAGCCATAACCGGTGCGCTGCAGTTAGTAGTACATGATGCATTAGAAACAACTGCAGATCCTGCAAGCATGTCATCGTTTACCCCCATAACAACAGTTGGAACATCTTCGCTTTTTGTAGGAGCGGAAATAACTACATGCTTAGCTCCAGCAGCAATATGTTTATGCGCACCTTCTGAATCGGTAAAAAACCCTGTCGACTCAATAACCACATCGATATTCATTTCACCCCATGGCAATGTTTCCGGATCTTTGCTTTGCAATACCTTGATGCGCTTTCCGCCAACTACAAGCGTGTCGCCGTCAACCGAAACATCAGCTCCATATCGACCATATACCGTATCGAAACGCAATAAATATGCGAGATTTTCAATATCTCCTAGGTCATTAATAGCCACTATTTCCGCATCTTCATGAGCAAGAGCGATTTTGCATGCAGCTCGGCCGATTCTTCCAAAACCATTAATACCAATTCGAATAGACATACATTGATATGTTAAGAGTAAGTTGCAACAACACGCGGCGATACGTCTGCGTGCTCTTTAATCATATGTTCGATAGCAGGACGCTCGAGCAAACCCTCCCTCGCACCGATGTATTGCACAACAGAAGTTGAGTTTGCATTTCCCCATTGCATTGCATCAACAATCGACTTCCCGTGAATGAGTGCGCCCAGCACGCCTGAACCAAAGGCATCCCCTGCTCCCGTGCGCTCAACGACCGGCTCCGGATAAATAGCGAGAAAATAGATATTCCTGCCATCCGATGCGTATGCGCCATCAGGACCATCCGTAATAATAACTGTTGCAATTCCAAGCTGGTGAAAACCCGAAGCAAGTGTTTTTATGTCTCGCGTTTCTATCTCAAGTACTTGTGCGGCCTCTTCTCTATTTACAAACAGCAAATTCGTCTTTGTCAGCACCGGCAATAATTCTTCTTTTCCTAAGTGGATTTGATGCGTACCGGGATTAAACGCCAGCTTTGTTTCCGGATGCGCATCCAAAAATTGAACAGTCTGCGCATGCAAATCTTTCACGCCATTTCCCGATGCAGACGTGAGGTACATCCACTTTGCAGGAGATACATCAGGAAGCTGATACGTTCTTGGTTCATGATATACAAGAATCGTACGCTCTGTGCGAAAGTTAATAACAATAGAAAGATTGGTGCCATGCTCCTCATCAAAAACAACAAACGAAGAATCTACGCCGTTCTGTTCTAAAATCGTTTTTGTTTTTTCCCCTTCATCGTCTTTCCCTACAATCGTGTACAGCCCAGAAGAAAGCCCCAGGCGCGCAATTCCAATTGCGTGATTGGCTGCATTTCCAACTGCGGAAATATCAACCTTGCTCTCCACGGCAATCTTGTCTGCATAATCTAAGCAAAGCTTGCAATTAGCGCCATCGATATCGCATTGCAGGCTTGCATCGTGCATTCCCAAAAAAATATCCTCTGTGGTGTCGCCCACTGCTATAACATCCATGCCCTTAGTATATACCAGCTGTGCCCGCTGAACCAAATAGTGTTATTTTTTCTGCAACAATTGCTTCTACCGCATCTCTCCCCGGCCCCAGAATTTTTCTCGGATCATAGGAATCATGCGCATTGTCAAAATATGCTTTCACTGCTCGCTCAAAACCGATTCGCAATTCTGTATCGACATTAACTTTGCATACATGAGTTTTGCATGCCTGCGTTAAATTATCCGAGGAAAGTCCTGACGCCCCATGCAAGACTAATGGCACCTGTGGAAGAATACTTTGAATTTCATGAAGAAGCTCGAACCGAATATATTCCTGTCCGCTAAATGCTCCGTGAATCGTACCCACAGAAACTGCAAGCGCATCCACGCCGGTTGATTCCACAAATTGCTTTGCCTGCTCCGGGTCGGTCAAAAACGAATCGGGTGTTTGCCCGCCATGCAAATCTTTCACTCCCTCATTTCCGATAATTGCACCGAGCTCTGCCTCAACCCACACTCCTCGAGCGTGCGCGTACTCCACTACCTCTTTTGTATTTTTTATATTCTGTTCAAATGGCAGCGTTGATTGATCTATCATAACCGACGTATATCCCGCCTCAATACACCGCTTCGCCGTATCAAGACTTTTACCATGATCTAAATGCATAATAACAGGAACAGAGGCTTGCCCCGCAAGCGTTTTAATAATACTGGACAATACTTGCAGGCCAGCATACTCAATTGCACCCTCGGACGTTTGCACTATAACGGGAGACTTCTGGCGATCTGCTGCCCGTATAATTCCTTGCGTTAATTCCATGTTAGAAGTATTAAACGCTCCTATAGCAAAATCAGATGCTAATGCGTCTGCGAATATCGCATGCGGCTTACTGAGCATAGCTCGTCGCTACTTGTGAAATAATTGCAAAAAAATCTCTTGGATGCGTCGATGCGCCTCCGACCAATACTCCGTCCACTCCAGAACCTGCAATATATTGCCCGACGTTTTCTCCTTGCACGCTTCCACCATATAATAATCTCACTCGATCGGCTAATTCATTATCGAGCGATTGTGAAATTCTCTTGCGAATAGAGAGCATCACTTCATATACACTATTTGCATCGGGCAGCTCTCCTGATCCTATTGCCCAAATCGGTTCATAAGCAATCACTGTTTTCATTATTGATACGCGATCTAAATTTTTAAGCAATATGTCGACTTGTGACAGTAAAACAGCAAGTGTTTCTTCTCCATCGCGCTGTTCTTTTGTTTCTCCAATACATACGATAGGCGTAATACCATGCCCCAGCAGGATCTTCGCTTTCCGAGCAATACTTTCGTTTGAATCATGTTCGCGCGCGCGCACTTCTGAATGCCCGATAATGCACCATGACACAAAATCGCGAATTTGCCCCACAGATACGCTGCCCGTACAAGCCCCTTTCTCATCTTCGTGCACATTTTGCGCGCCTACAGTAATGCTAGTATCGCGCGCAAGTTCCGCGATAGCAGGCAATGACGGATATGATGGGCACACAGCGATATCAACAGCAAATTCTTTTGCATGTATTAATTTCTGCAGCGCGCCGAATACCTCGAGCGCACCTTTATGCGATAGCTCCATTTTCCAATTTCCAACTACGAGTGCGCGCTTATTCATATGCATGTAGTGTATGGTATACTGACGCCATGAACAATACCGCGCCGTATGTTTCGGTAGTCATTCCGGCATACAACGAAGAACACAGATTGCCCCACACCTTGCAAGCAGTGACTTCGTATTTAAAAAAACAGCGGTATACGTGGGAAGTAGCTGTTGTGAACGATGGCTCAAGCGATGGAACAGCTCAGCTAGTAAAAACATTTTCCGCACACGAACCTCGTGTCGCTTTATTAGAGTACGGC
>MHHS01000002.1:0-3323 GCA_001817115.1 Candidatus Andersenbacteria bacterium RIFCSPHIGHO2_12_FULL_45_11b | reverse complement strand
AGAAATTCGCGTATTTATGGATGCAGACAATTCAACATCCATTGACCACTTAGAAACATTCTTGCCTATCCTCGATGCTGGATACGATGTTGTTATCGGCTCCAGAGATATTGCAGGGGCAAACATACGGGTACATCAATCAAAAATAAAAGAGCTTCTCGGCGACTTGGGAAACCTTTGGATACAGTTTTGGGCCGTGGGCGGCATCAAAGACACGCAAGCTGGCTTCAAAGTATTTACCAAGCAAGCATCTGACGACGTATTCCCGTACCTCACAATCGACCGATGGGGATTTGACGTAGAAGCTCTCGCCGTTGCCCGTCTCCACGGCCATAAAATTTCAGAACAGCCTATCAAGTGGGTCAATGATCCAAATAGTAAAGTTTCTCCTTCTGCCTATTTGCAAGTATTACTTGAAGTGGTGGAAGTACGGCTCAATATTATAAAAGGCATATACAGGCACCATGAAGAAGTTTAAACATCCGCTTGGGCAATTGCGTCAAGATCCGATTACAGAAAAGTGGGTAGCAATCGCAACTGCAAGATCGAAACGTCCCGATTTAGTAGCGAATACAGAACGGCCAATTCCTGCGCCAAAACCACGCTACAAAGAAGACTGTCCTTTTTGCAATTTGGCAAAATACCCGCAAGAGCCAGACGTATTGCGCTTGCCTGACGTCCCGCTTCATTGGCAAGTGCATATCTTTGCAAACAAATATCCTGCATTTGTCCCCAGTAAAGAATTTCATTCCTGGAATGAGGGGCCATATCGAGCGCTTGATTCCGTAGGATATCACGACTTAATGGCTACCCGATACCACAATCAGGACGACGGAGTAGCAGACAAGCGACTCATCGCTCTGGAATTAGAAGCACTCGTATTGCGATACCGGCAGCTACAGGGGCAAAGTGCCGTAAATTACATTCAAGTCATTAAAAATCATGGAAAAGAAGCCGGCGCTTCCGTTGAACATTCCCATCATCAAATTTTTTCCATCCCTGTACTTCCCGGGGATATCTCTGAACTTCTCCACGGTACCGAACGATTTGCAAAAAAGAACGGGGAGAAAGCATTTAGCATCATCCTTGATTTTGAACGCTCTGAACAAAAGAGAATTGTTTTTGAAAATGAATACTTTACCGCATACTGCCCTTTTGCTTCTCGCGTACCGTACGAAACGTGGATCATGCCTCGGCAATCAAATCCGTTTTTCGAGACTATCGGGCCGGATGAGCGAGAGGCACTAGCAGAAGCTATGCAGCAAGTATTAGGCAAGCTGTATACCGGCCTAAACGATCCTCCATATAATTATTATATTCATTCCGCTCCATGCGACGAGACAGGCTTTGTATGCGATAAAAGCTTATTCGGACATTTTCGCTGGCATATCTCTATTCTCCCGCGCATCACCACGTGGGCAGGCTTTGAACTAGGAACAGGCATAGAAATCAACACCGTATCTCCTGAAGATGCTGCGGCATTTCTCCGAGAACAAAAGTTGCCTCCACAACATTCATAAGCTACGATTCTTGCTATGTCACTTGCATATACCATCGCACAAAAATTCGTATCGCTTCCACCAGAGATCGCAACCATGCTTCTAGCAATGGTTCCTGTTGCAGAGCTTCGCGGAGCTATTCCTATCGGGCGCACGCTGTATCAGCTGCCTGTTGTGTCTGCATATATTTGGGCTGTTATCGGCAATATGCTCCCCGTATATTTTATTCTCACATGGTTCGACCCGATTGCAACGTGGTTGAGAAAAGTTTCTCCGCTTGCAGATAAATTTTTTACATGGCTATTTGAACGTACGCGAAGAAAACTGGAAAAAAATGTTGAAAAATATGGCGTATTTGCGCTGGCGCTATTCGTCGCAATTCCTCTTCCAGCCACCGGAGCATGGACGGGGTCGCTCGCAGCATCGCTTTTTGGCCTCAGTAAGAAAAAAGCATTTATTTCAATATTAATTGGAGTACTTGTAGCTGGTGTGCTTATCTCAATGCTCACCGCAGGGGGCCTGGCGGCTTTGGGCAAATAAAAACGCGGCGCTGATTTGTAAGTCAGCTGCCGCGTATGACAGTGCCATCATCAGGGAACTAATTACTCAGCCACCTGATGCTATGCTCATCTCCTTCGACTAAAAACGTGCAAGGAAGCGTCCTTCCCTTCACATCGTCTAGCTGGAGCCGGACGTTTATGTGATGTAGCGGAAAAGACCTGCGCCATCGATACTGGACAAGGTAGACGTTCGCACCGATCCCGCTTTTGCATAAAATCGTGTAATGAATTCCTGCTGGCAAATCCTGGGGCGCGTGCACCCCAAAAATATATGACAGCACATACACGCTTCCAATAATCGCAAGAAAAATCCCAACCCCCCAAATCATATTCTGCATAATCACTCTCCTCTGCGTTTGAATGTTCAGTCAACACTATTCCGCAAAAAACAGTATTGCACAACATGCGATTAAAGTCAATATCTCGCGTGCGATAAAAAAGCCTGATGTGATTTTTAGGTCACATCAGGCTTGCTGAGCTTTGTTAAAAAGGCGCTAACTCTTAAAAACGAATATCGTACTCGGACACCAGCCCGCACGCTTCTTTGGATTCGGATCCACAATACTGCGCACGTCCAGCACAGGAACACCGTTGCTTGTCTTCGCACAAAAGAGGTATTGAAGATTCTTCACACGCTCAATACCGATACCGCTATCGCCGCAAACTCCCCTTATCGTCTTCTTGCTCTCAATGCCCTCGGTGGCAAAAACAATTCCTGCACCGTCACTCAAACTGCACTTCACTTGCAAATGCCACTGCAAAACCAACTCCACTGGACATAGATTTCGCTTATTAGCCAGCGCTGTACCGCAAATCTCGCGGTATGAAACTCTGTGATCATAGCCAAGATCTTGAACAGATGCTGCAACTGTAGCGATCGCGCCCTCACCGACGAAGACGTCCTTTGACATTGGGAGGATCATCTCTTCCGCTTCGGAAGTAACCATAACCCCCCGGCTTTGCAACGCCGCCAAGAATTCTCTTCCAGTCCTTGGTCCAACTCCAAGCCTAATTGCTACTTCCTTCGAATATCCCGTTTTAAGACTCTGATCCGCCACCATTAACGTCATGTTTTCAACTCCTATCCTAAAGAGAACAACCGGAACAGCCTCACCTATAGCAAATATCTCTATTTAACACAGGTCAGGATACACGGCAATATTTCATTATACTCCCCAGCAGACTATATGTCAAGCCCCTTTTCTCCTCTGCCGGCTAGCGTATTCTGCAAGAGCTTCATCAAAGTCTGCCGTCGTAAACTCCG
>MHHS01000001.1:13536-16281 GCA_001817115.1 Candidatus Andersenbacteria bacterium RIFCSPHIGHO2_12_FULL_45_11b | reverse complement strand
CCTGCCTACCGGCAGGCAGGCGCTGTTATCCCAAGTTCCGGAAAGCGATGTACCGGCGGTGTTGAGGTAGGGGGGAAGGCTCAAAAATCTCCGCCGTAATTTTTGCAATTACAGTTGTTTTGTGGTACAATAAAAGCATGAATACGAATGAAAAAGGAAGCTTGCCGGAGATATTTCGCCCTATTTTATGGTCATATCGCTTTGAAGATATGGATATTAAAAAACACAAACAAGCGATCATTATTCAGGCAATTAATTACGGGACGCTTGAGCATTGGAGATGGATAGATCGTACGTATGGGCGAGAAGAAATTCGCAAGGTGATGCAAGAGATCTCGAGCACCACCCTTCGCGCACATGTAAAGAAACTTGCTTTCCTGCTTTTCGGGCTTGCCGGACAGCAACGCACGTAATATACGGTATGCACCAAGAAGCGTTAACGGATACAGGCAGGGAGCTGATCCATTTGGATGCTGTTTTAGCTGCTAGTATAGCAGAGATTGCCGCCATGAAAGCATATACGATCGGCAGAAGAACGTCATTGAAGGATTATGCTGATATGTATGCATTGCTCGAGTTAAAACATATCGAGCTACCCGAAATTATTCAGCTGGCGCTGTTAAAGTATAAAAGCGAATTTAACGATCGGCTGTTTTTAGAGCAATTAATTGCATTGGACGATGTGGAGGACGAAGAGATTCAGTTTTTAAAAACGCCGGTTCATCGGGCGCAGATGCAGGAATTTTTTGAAGGGCAAGTGAAAGCGATAAAACTATAAAAACTGTTCGGTAAAGCATCGAGGGAAGCCCGGCCGATACGGCGGGGAGGTATGTCGACGGTGCTGTGGGTAGGGATTAAGTACTCGTCTGTATAGTAAGTCATTTTCTGTCTATTTATCGTATCTTTGTTATAATAAATTCATACTTTTCGTATGAGTTATTTTTCACGTGTGCGCATCCTTCGTTCTATCTTTGCTTTTGTAGTGTTCGTAGTGGGCATAGGCATCTACTTTAGCTCAGCGTCTTCTGCGCAGGCTGCTACTAAATATGCAATCGCTGCAGGGGGAAACTGGTCTGCTACAGGAACATGGAGCAATGTATCTTCTGCAAGCGCAGGTGGAGATGGCGTGCCTACTGCAGCGGACGACGTTGTTCTTGATGCTGGGTCAGGAGCTGTCACCATAGACGCTGCTTCGGTAGCACGGTCTCTTAATGCTACAGGGTACACAAATATTCTTACTCATAATGCGTTTACGTTATCTATCGGAGATGCAACCGCCGGTGCGGGGAACGTCGCGTTGAAGCTTGTTTCTGGCATGACGTATACCTTAGGGAACGCAACTACTTCTGCAATATCTTTTATTTCAACATCTGCAACAGTTCAGACTGTAGATTTTGCAGGCAAAACTACTGGAAATGTTACTTATAACGCTACGTCTAATGGTTCTTGGCAAATGACAGGCACTCATGACACAGGAACTACAGCTACAGTTACATTAACGAAAGGAACATTAGACACTAATGGACAAACTATGTCTATTGGTAAATTTGACTCCTCTAACACTAATGTAAGAACTCTTACTCTTGGAGCTTCGGCAATAACTATTACCGCATCAGCTTCAGCTGGAACTCCATGGAATTTAGGTACGACAACAAATCTTACATTCACAGATAACACTGCTAGTATTACTTATAATGGCGGAGGTTCGGGAGTTACTAATTTTGCTGGTGGCGGATTATCATACGGAGGAACAGTATCTTTTATTAGTGGTGGAAGCCCGCGAATAACTGGCACAAATACTTTTGCTAATTTAACAAGGACTGGACCAACGACGAAAATAACTTCTCTTGTTCTATATGCCAACCAAACAGTTACAGGTACGCTTACGCTTACGGGTGACAGTACAACTAATAGAATTGTAATTACAAGCGATACTATAGGAACTGCCAGAACTATTATTAATACAGGAGCCACGATGACTTGGTCTAATGTGGATTTTCGCGATATTACACTCGGCACAGCCTTTGATGCTTCAGCTATTACAGGATTATCGGGCGATGCTGGCGGAAATTCTGGAATTACATTCACTACAGCCCAAACTAATTATTGGATAGGGGGAACTGGAAGCTGGTCAACAGCAGGAGAATGGTCAACTACTTCAGGCGGAGCAGCTGACGGAAGAGTTCCTTTGCCACAAGACGACGCAGTTTTTGACGCTAATTCTTTTTCAGCTGGAAGCCAGACAGTAACTCAAGATATGCCAAGAGCTGGAAAAAACATTAACTGGACAGGAGTTACTAATACTCCGACTTGGACAACAAGTACCGCAGCTTCTATATTTGGTTCTCTTACTTTGGTTTCTGGAATGACTTTAACCACTTCATCTCAAACATATACTTTTGAAGGAAGAAGCACTTACACTTTAACCAATGCAGGTAAAACTTGGGAAAAGAATATAAGTATGGATGCCCCTGGCGGGACTTTAACATTGCAAGACGATCTTACAATAGGAAATGGTAGCTTAACATTAAATAATGGCTCATTTGACGCTAATAATTTCAACTTTACTGCTAGAGGATTTGTATCTACCAATTCAAATACTAGAACACTTACGATGGGTTCGGGAACTTGGACCATCACCTATAATGGTAATGCCTGGAATATCATCACTGCAACTAACCTTACACTAAATGCTGATACTTCAACAATTAAATTTACAGATACTACCACCACGGGAATCAATTT
>MHHS01000001.1:10208-13525 GCA_001817115.1 Candidatus Andersenbacteria bacterium RIFCSPHIGHO2_12_FULL_45_11b | reverse complement strand
CGAAGCTACCGAGTGCTGGATGTTCAAATAATCGCTTTAACTAAATCGGGCGGAGGAGTTATTTCAAGCGATTATTTGAACATCCAGCACTCGGTAGCTTCGCCTTCAAGTACGTGGTACGCGGGGTTGAACTCTACTGACAACCAAGCAACATCAACGGCGGGGAGCGGGTGGAATTTTTCTGTACCCACCGATTGTACATCTCTTGCAACGGGCAATTGGAATACGGCGGGCACGTGGGATTGCGGGCACGTTCCTACTACAAGCGATACGGCCACTATTGCAGCTGGGCATACGGTGACGATGGATGCGGATTCCGCAGTGTTGGGAGCTATGACGGTAAACGGAACTTTAAACACAAGCGACGGAACCAGCCGCGCATTGAGCGGCACAACGCTTACGATTGGCGCTGCAGGTACTCTTACTGCGAATGCATCTACGATTACGCTTTCTAGTACAACCGGAACAGCATTTACGAACTCGGGGACGTTCACTCCAGGCACTTCGACTATCGCATATACAGGGAATAACGGCTCGGGGGATACTACCGTGCCTGCACTCTCGTATTACAATCTTACGGTCAATAATGCTTCGGAGACGTACGTACTGGCAGGGGATACTACGGTAAGTAATAATCTTACCATTGCGGCTGGAACGCTCGACGCAAGCGCAAGTAATTATGCGCTATCCGTAGGGGGCACATGGTCGAACTCGGGAACATTTACCCCGAGGAGCGGAACAGTTACGCTGACGGGGACTTCCACATTTTCCGATACCACCAGTTTTTATAACGTAACCATTAATGGAAGCGGCGAAACGGTAACGTTAGGAGCTGCGCTTACCGCTACGAATAATCTTACTATCACTGCCGGAACGTTAGACGTATCGGCAAGCAGTTACGGTATTGCCATAGGAGGCAACTTCAGCAATGCGGGAACATTCACAAAACAATCAGGCACGGTAACATTTAACAAATCCTCAAGCACTCAAACACTGAACTCTGGCGGCAGCAGTTTTTACAGTATCACTCATTCCGGAGCAGGTACTCTGCAACTTACAACCAGCACACTAACGATTACAAGCGCCCTTACCAACTCTGCGGGAATATTTGACTTAAACGGCATCAGCCTCACCGCCACCGGGGCTACTATTTCCAACACCGCAACTATACAAGCGCAAGGAGGGGAAACAATTACGGGCTTCACGAATGATTCGACTCATGGAACTGTTTTGTATGTAGGATCGGGCACTTACACTAGCCTCAACCTTGGCGACACCTACAACAACATCACGTTTAATAACCTTACGGTAGGAGGCACAGATCGGACATTAAATAATGATCTTACTGTTAACGGCAACCTCACCATCACGGCAGGATTGCTCACAGACGCAGGGTTTGCCATTGCTATTGGAGGTAATTGGAGTAATGCGGGCGCATACGCCGGAACAGGCACTGTTACATTCAATGCAAGCTCCGGCACGCAAACAGTAACTTCTGGCGGAACAGGCGCAAACCAGGATTTCCAAAATATTACAAAGAGCGGTGGAGGAACTCTCCAGCTTGCAACGTATGCCGTAGACATTGACGGAACGCTTACTATAAACACATCGACTATCGTAGACATCAATGCATTAAATATCGCTGCAGCAACACTCGTAAACAATGGCACTCTTCTCGCAGACGGCAGTGAGACGATGACTATTACAACTAAAGATACTGATTCTGGCTTAATAAAATATGACGGAAGCGGAAGTTATCTGACTGCGCTATCATATGGCAACACGTATTACGACCTTGAATTTGCAGGAACAGGGGTATGGGAGCCAGATGGCGCCGTTACAATAAATCGCAACCTCACCATAACGTCCGGTACGTTCGACATCGATGGCCAAAATCTCACCGTAACAGGAACATTCAGCAATATTGGTACATTGCGCTTACTCGGAACAGAAACTCTCTCTCTTACTTCTGACACTGACAGCGGTACCATATCCTACGACAACAGCGCATCACTAACTGATTTTCCCTCGCCGCTTAACGACACGTATTACAATATAATCTTTGCTGGAACTGGTACTGTTACATTGGCAGCAGACCTAACTGCAAGCAACGATTTAACCATTAATAGCGGCGCTGCGCTGAATCTCAATAACTTCAATGTGAATGTTACGGGAAATCTCGTAAATAGCGGCACGCTTACTCAAACCTCCTCAAGCACCATCACTTTAAACGGCACCACGCAAACATTTAGCCCAAGCAACATAACTCTCGGCGCAGCCGTTGCGCTGACTGGCAGCAGCGGAACTGCATCTGTGGGAAGCAATTTCACCATTAGCAACCTTTTGACTATTGCCGCAGGCCGTACGCTTTCCCTTGTTAGCTATGTTATTACACTCGGGAGCAATCTCTTGACTAACCTTGGTATTATTAATGAAGGATCGGGATATATTGCAGGCACGTCCAGCAATTTCTATATTGCCGATAGCAACTTCGATGAAGATAGCGCCATATCGCTTGCGGTAGACAGCGTTTATATTTCTCTTACGGATCAAGATGCAAATCTTAACGGACAGTCCGCAGATACATTAGCGGGAGTAGTCGTAAGCTGTGCTACAGATAGTGAAACTGTCACTCTTACCGAAACGGGCGCAGCAACAGAAGTATTTAGAAATAGCGGACTCCCAACCGCCCTCTATGCTGGATCTGCAACTGATAATAACGGAACATTAACATGTGCAGACGCAGCTACTATTACAGCAACATATACTGATCCGCAAGACGGTACTGATACTCAAAGCGATACCGCAACTGCAACATCCGATACCGTGCCAACTGCCCCCTCCAGTTTCGCCGGCACCGCAGCATCATCGACGAGCATCACATGGACATGGACAGATAACGCCAGCAATGAAACAGGATTCAAATTGTACAATTCTAGCAATACTCTCATCGCAACTATCTCAACTGCAAATACTGCAAGCTATACCGAAACAGGTTTGACGGCATCTACCAGCTACACGAGAAAGATAGTTGCGTACAACGGCGCAGGCAATTCCAGCTATTCCAGCTCAGCTTCTGTTACAACGGATTCCGGCGTAACTGTTCCAACGGCCCCTAGCAGTTTTGCAGGAACGTCCGCAAGCAACACATCTATTACGTGGACATGGACAGATAATGCCAGCAATGAAACGGGTTTCCGTCTATTAGACAGCGCAGGGGCGACAATTGCAACTATTGCAACTGCAAACACAACGTCATATACGGAAACAGATCTTACTAAAAATACCAGTTACACCCGCAAAATTGTCGCATACAA
>MHHS01000001.1:0-10183 GCA_001817115.1 Candidatus Andersenbacteria bacterium RIFCSPHIGHO2_12_FULL_45_11b | reverse complement strand
TGCCGACAATGCCTTAAGCAGTACGGGGCTTCCTACATTTTCGTTCAAAAAGAGCAGTGAAACAGGCGGATCAATTTCCTCATATACGTTGTTTGTCGGAAGCTTGTCGTTTACCGGCATTCCTGCGAGCGGAAGCGCATCTTCCAACCCGGCTACTGCAACTGATTACGAAAATACATATACGGCGCAGTTCTTTTCTGAAGGAGACTCTGATACTGCGAACGACTATGTAGCCGTAACTCTCAAAGACGGATCAACCAGCCTTCCGCTTCCTGATGGAAAGTATAGCTGGTATGTAAAGGCAATCGACGATACGGGGAATACCACCGTTTCACTCGATAGAACTATAATTATAGACGCGACTGCCCCAGCCATTGGTACGCTTATATTTTCTGGAGACACCGCTAATCCAGCCGTTTCCACTACGGTAACTGATGGATATGGGCTAGATGAAGCAACGGTAACGCTAGAAAAAGCAAATACATTCCTTGGCGCCATCGCGTCATATACTGCGCTGGAAACAAGAACGTATTCGCTGAGCGGCAAGAGCCAGGCGATTTCATTTACTGCAAAGAATAGTCTGCAGCAAGGGGAATCATATCGATACGTATTTGCGGTTACGGATAGTGCGGGTCATGAAACAAGCGCTTCTGATACCCACGCCGTTCTTTCTGAGCAGCAGATTGCGCAGCAAACGATTGCAACGCTCAACCCGGATGCAACACCGACGGAAACAATCGTTACAACTTTAAGGAACGCGCTCCCGAAGAGCCCACTGAATATTCCCCAGTTAGAAGCGCACGCAGTGGTAAGGCGGCAACTCCAGGCGGCGCAGTTTAGCAGGCTATTTGCCGGCATTGCCAATTATTTCAGAGTGCATCGAGGGCCATTAGAAAGGCAGGTTGCTGCATGGTACGGTCCCGCAAAAGATGCTGCCTTCGGAGCGGCGCGCCATGTTGCTGCTGCAGTGACCGGTACAGGAAGTTTTTTTACGTATCGAACGCATTGGCTGATAGCACTTCTGTTCCAGGGAATGCATGATGCCAGCACCGCTCTTGCGCGCATAGATGTGCGCACGCCGCTCATGCGCTTCGCAAACAGCATAACGATTGAAGGGCAAGCAACGGGAAATGCTCTTATTCTCGCGTACAATGCTGCAGTTGCGAAATCTGCTGCAGCTGTGGGTACAGCGCTTAATACCGCTGCTCATGCAACTAGCCGAGTGAGCATAGGCGGATTTGTGCGGCAAAATCTTGCACGCGGCACGCACGGGTTCTCTGTTAGCAGGAGCGTCCGCATCTCGCAAGGACTTGCCAATAGGCAGTTGATTGATGGGTATATCAAGAAGTTTATTGCTCCAATAAAGGCGCAGCGAACAAAGATTGCGCTGAAGGCGCGTGCGATATATGAAATCGCGTTCGACAAACAGCCTACGAAGATATCTAACCTTGCGATGACGAACTTATCTCCGACTTCAGTAACGGTGACATGGGATACGAACCATGTCACGCGCCTTGGAAAAGTAAATTATGGCACGTCTACATCGTATAGCCAGGAGGCGTTTGAAGAAGATGGATTGCGGGATCATCATGCAGTAACGCTCAATAACTTGCATCCAGATACAACGTACTATTTTGAAGTAATGAATCAAAATGGCGACTATGTATATGACGCATACTATACAATCACTACTCCGAAAGCCGAAGAAAATATGCTTTCTCTGAAAATTCTTCCCCAAGTCGCCGTAATCCAGGGAGATGCGCCTGTGCCAGCGCATGAGTTTGCAGACCCGACAGCAAAAGTTGTTGCTTCATTGCCTCCGGGCGCTGCGTATCGCGCCTTGCTGCAGCAAGATGGATGGGTTTCTTTACTGCTAGATAGCGGGCAAGAAGTTTGGGTGCTTAGAAGCGCAGTGAAGCTGCAAGATCAGGCGGGGATTTCTGCCGCTGCACAGCATTAGTTTTTGATATATACTTATATTGATATGAATGGAAAACGCATCGGCAAAATTATAGTATTCTTCATCCTTCCGTTACTGGTTCTTTCGTGGACAAGTATCCCGGTCGTTACAGAGTACACGCTCCACCTTATGCTCGTTATGTTTGTGGCGGCAGCGGCGCTATCGTTTGTGAAAAATGAAAAACTTGCACTGGTGAAGAATGTGCTGCATGCGCTTATTATTTTATTGCTCGTGGGAGGTACTGGGTGGTTCTTGTCGCCATTTTTCTTCTTGCTGTACTTGCTGCCGATTTATTTGGGATTTTTATACATTCCATCCGTAGCATTTGGATTCCTTACTGCTCTGCTTATTATTTTTGCCTTTAGCGTGGGGGAAGTTGAGGTTTCGTTTGATATCATGACGCTGCTTTCTCTGTTGCTCGTTGTTCCGCTGGTAATTTATTTAAGGAAGAAATATCTCGTATTGAAGCAGACGGATAAAGATATTCTTATTCTATAAGAAGAAACAGGTATTAAAAGCACGGATACGATTGCAACGCTGCTTGCTAATCGCATTACAAATTTAGGAGTTACGATTCGCCAGCCGCTTTCATTTATTAATCAGGCTGCAACAGTGCTTCTTGAAGAAGACCTTACTTCCAAAGAAGCCACGGAATATATTAAGCGCATCCGCTCCACTGCAAAAGAATCTCTCAAGAACATTCGCGATTTTGAGGGAGATACCAGCGCAAATGAAGTGCTGAAAAATTCAATGGAAGATATTGAGGCTAAAACAATTAAAAAACCATAGCTATGGCGAAAATACTCATTGTAGAAGACGATCAATTTATCAGAGAAATGTACAATCTCGTATTAACGAAGGCGGGGCATGAGGTGACGGAAGCTTTGGATGGCAAAGTGGGGTTGTCCATGGCGCAAGAAGGCGGATATGATGTTATTTTGCTCGACCTTATGATGCCGAATTTGGACGGACTCGGTTTTTTGCAGGGGCTCAAAGACAATCCTCCAAAAAAGAAGAACGGAAATATTATTGTGCTATCGAATTTGGCGTATAGCGATGCAAAGCAAAAAGCTATTGACCTTGGAGCTTCCAACTTTTTAGTGAAGGCTGATCTTGATCCGAAAGATGTGCGAGCAGCGGTCGAGAAAGCGCTGAAATAAATTGTCATTGCGAGGAGCTTGCAAGCGACGAAGCAATCTAGGCGACGTTCCCCTCTCCCAAATATGGGAGAGGGTTAGGGTGAGGGCTGGTCAGGCGCTATAGCTTTTAATCTGCCCTCATCCCCGCCTTCTCCCCAATTGGGGAGAAGGGAAACGCGATGATATGCGCTTCATGCTATACTTACCTGCATGACTGCAGCGGCGATGCCTCCGATGTTTTTTAAAAAACCCGACGATGCTCCGAAAAAACGGCGCAAGCGGCGGACGATTTCTCATCATGTTAAAAATATTCGGGAAGCTCCAGGAAAAATCCGCGATCGGGTAACCAAAGAACTATACAAGCGCAATGCAGAGCTTGCGGTACGTAATAAGACATTGGCGCTGCTGCGAAGGCTGGACGAAATTTCTCTTGCAGCAGAAAAAATTGAAAATATGGCTCAGCAGATGGTAGATGCCATTGCGCAAGAGCTGGAGTATGAAGTGGTAACTATCGCGATTGTGGAGGAGGAAAAAATGATGTGGCAATGTGTAGCTGTCGGGTCAAACCAACCAGCGCTGAATACGCAATTCAAAGATGTGTGCGTGGTGCTCCCGGAAATTCCACTGCAAAATACGCCAGACATTGCTGCCGTTGTACGGGATGGAAAGCAGATGTACTCTGATTCTTTAATTGCAGTTCATCCGCCGCAGTTGGTTTCTGCGATAGATATGGCTAACAGGGAAGGGCGCAATATACACCCCGTGCACTCTATGGTGCTGCCGCTGCGATTCGGGGAGCATACATTAGGCGTGCTTACATTCAGTTCGAGCAGATCGTTTAAAGATGCATCTCGGTATGAATATGAATCGTTGAGCGGAATTATCGGCTTAATTTCCTTGGCGCTCTATAAAGCAAAACTGTATGAGGATTTGCAAACGACTTCCGCAGAGCTATTAGTGGCAAATACGCAGTTAAGGGATTTGGATAAAGCGAAGAGCGAGTTCTTGAGTATTGCCAGCCATCAGCTGTACACTCCGCTTACTGCGCTGCGAGGGTATATTTCTATGATCATGGAAGGGGATTACGGGCCGATTTCTGAAGAACAGAAGCCGGTTTTGGATATTTTAAATAAAAGCGCGCTTCGTCTTATTGAACTGATTAAAGATTTGCTCGATATTTCCCGTATCGAGAGCGGAAGAATGGAGCTTCACTTGGAATCGGTAAGCTTGGTTGAGATTGCAAAAAGCCTCGTTGCTGATTTGCTGCCCAATGCTATTACAAAAAAATTGGACTTGCGGTTTCACGAGCCTACAGAAGTAATTCCAAATGTGGTGGTAGACAGCCAGCGCATCCGGCAAGTGATGATGAATTTTATCGATAACGCCATTAAATATACAACGCAAGGAAAAGTGGAAGTGTTTATGTCGATGCATAATGGGAAAGTTACATTTTCTGTACAAGATACCGGCCGCGGGCTCAAGGACGGGGAAGAAGAAAAACTGTTCAAAAAATTCTCCCGCGTAGGGGGTGCTGCCAGGTTCAATACGGAAGGAACGGGGTTGGGGCTATATGTTGCAAAGCAAATTGTGCATGAACATCGGGGATATATAGCAGTAACTAGTCCAGGAGAAAATAAAGGAACCACTTTTTCAATGGAATTGCCTCCGGAAGGAGACTCGAATAGTCTTAAGGTAGGCGAAGTAGCAACGGTTGTCATTAAGGCAGCCGATGCAAACGGCCAGGCAAGCGCATGATGAAAACGATTCAAGCAATTGTGCAGGCAGCTATTACTGCGTGCGTTATTATTCTTATAGGAGGCATTGGCCTTCGGTTGTTTTATGCTGATCGCATCTCTTTGCATGTGTATATTGGCGCATTTCCGGTTGGCGGAAGTAAAAAAACAGAGCTTCCGAAAACGCTCCGCGCATATCAGCAGCAACTCGAGCGTGCATCCGTAACAATTGCGTTTCGAGGAAGAAAATCTGTGCACACGTTGCATCAATTTGGGGTAGCCGTAAATATACCCGCAACGCAGGCCGAAGTGATTCGAGCATCGCGCATGTTCGGGGATATTCGGACCGTTCGCGTTAACCCGGTGCTGACATTTCAAGGAGGCAGTATCCATGCGTTATTAGTGCAGGATTTTGCTCAGGTGCTTTCTCTTCCAAAAAATGCTGATATTGCCATTGATGCGCAGTACCAGGTATCTATTGCGCAAAGCGAAGTGGGGGAAGATTTTAATATCACGCTCTTGGAACAAGCTATTATGGAGGGCGCAGGGAAAGCAATAATGCCAACTATCAATGCAATTGCGCAGCGCGCCGATCCGACTGTTACTGCTCAGCAAATTATCGGAGTACAAGGATATGCACAGTCGCTTCTGCAGTCTGGTTTTACGCTCAAGAACAGAGAATCTAGTTTTGTTATACCAAGAGCAGATGTAGTGCGCATGGTGCAAGTCGCATCGTTGCCATCCCCCCATCTTGTATTTCAGCAAGGTCTGTTGCAGGAATATCTTGAGCTTTCAATAGCTCCGGACATACATACCGAGCCGGTCAATGCACGGTTTCAAATGCAAGACGGGGTAGTGACGCAGTTTGCGCTGCCAAAAAACGGGGTTGATGTGGACGTAGATGCAACGATGAAAGGGATTGCGGATGCACTGATGCAGCAGCGCGATACGGCGTCAGTGATTACGATCGAAACTCAGCCCGCATTTGCTGATGCGCAAAGCAGCGCCTCCCTTGGCATTACTAATCTTATCGCAACAGGGGAGTCAGATTTTCGAGGATCTCCAAAAAATCGCATCCATAATATTGGAGTGGGTGCAGAGAAGTTTAACGGCATTCTTGTTGCTCCTGGTGAAGAATTTTCTTTCGTTGCCCTACTGGGCCCTGTCGACAAAAATACTGGCTACCTGCCCGAGCTTGTTATTAAAAATAATGCGACAATTCCAGAATATGGCGGCGGCCTATGCCAAGTGTCGACTACTGTATTTCGCGCAGCCATGAATGCAGGGGTTAAGATCACAGAGCGGCACAATCATTCGTATGCAGTGCGGTATTATGGCACGCCCGGATTTGACGCCACGATTTATCCGCCGTATACTGATTTTCGTTTCCTCAACAATACGCCCGGCTATCTTCTGATACAGACACGCATAGATGGCACAAAACTTTTCTTCGAGTTTTGGGGTACGAATGATGGACGACAAGCAACAATCGATGGGCCACATCCGTATAATCGGATGCCGGACGGTTCGGTAAAAGCAGTATTGAAGCGAACTGTAATAGATGCGCAAGGCAATGAAATCGAAAATAATACATTTAACAGTAATTATAAATCTCCAAATCTATTTCCCCATGAATCAGCCAAGCAAGCGTCCAACTCCGCCGCCACCACCACCGGTACGAATTCGTCAAACGGCGACGCATAAAAAACCGAAGCCAGTGCAGCGGAAGCGGGTTGTCCGCCATGCGCCTAAAAAACATCGGAATGTTCGGCGGGAATTATCTGCAGGCGGGGTTGCAGTGCGCCAAGAGCGGGGAGCATGGTATGTTGCGCTCCTGAAAACAGAACATCGCAGGGGGAGCGTATGGGTGCTTCCAAAGGGGCATGTAGAAATGGATAGAAAAGAGCGGGTAGCAGATGCTGCGAAGCGCGAAGTACAGGAAGAGGCAGGTATTGTGGAAATGGAAGTCAAAGAGCAGCTTGGGACTACTCGATTCGTATTTCAAGCAGAAACTGCATTAGTAAAAAAGACAGTGCATTATTTTTTGATGGTAACTGAGCAAAAAGAACTAGTACCGCAAGCGGAAGAAGGGTTTATTGATGCAGGATGGTTTCCGATCGATGTTGCTATTGATATGCTCGAATACGATACAGATCAGGATATCGTATCGAAGGCGAAGGCGATTTTAGAGGGAAAAGTGCCTGCTGTGTCGCAAGGGTTCAAACCCAAAAAGCAAATCCGGATTCACGCGTAGGGAGTCGTTTACCCTCTCCCCAATTGGGGAGAGGGAGGGGGTGAGGGCTGGTCAAGCACCACAGCATCTAACCTGCCCCCATCCTCGCCTTCCCCCCAATTGGGGGGAAGGGAGCTATGGCAGCAACGTTCTCAACAATACTTCCGGATGCATGCCCGCGTGGCGAAGCTGGTGAACAATGGGCGTGCCAGCAGTAAACGTAGGGATAGTATTCAGCTCTAGTACATCAACTGATCCGTTATCCGCAAGCATATCCACTGTAGCAATGCCGTTGCACCCAATCGATTCATATACATCGCGAGCAATTTCTTGCGCTTGGTGAATAATTGATTCGTGCGGGTCATGGTTATGATAAAAAAGGTTGTCGTGACCCGATTGTTTTGTGTTGTAATCAAAAAAAGGCGAATGTTTCGGCGTAACGATGCTGGCAGGGAGCGACGATAGCGCGCCGTTTTTTGTGCGATATACCGTCACAGAAATTTCATCGCCATGCTTTTGCTCTTGTACAAGAGAGTCGTCTTGCGAGTCGTGAATTGCTTGTATGGCGCGCTCCAAATCTTCCTGAGAACGCACGTGAATAATACTATGACTTCCCATGCCGTGTACCGGTTTTACGAAGAAGGGGATAGTGAAAACTGATCGCAATACGGTTCCGATTTCGTATTGATCTGTCTGTTTTTTTATAATCTGAGAAAAAGGCGTGGGGGCGATATCGGAAATCGCGTGTGCAAAAAAGTGCTTGTTGTGCGCCAATTTGCTGGTGCGTGCTCTCGATCCTGCAACAGGAATATGCAGCATATCGCCAAAACTGTGCATTGCGCCATCGTCTCCTCCGCGCCCGCGCAGGGCAGTAATAAGCGAATCAACGGGGTGATTCAGCAATCTGTGCACAGCTTCTTTTGGGTTCTGTGCCGGCGTTGCTTGGGCGAGCATATCCATTGCACGCGAAGCATTGCCAGTTTTTGGCAATGCTCCTAAGGGTACGCTCCATAGTCCGTCAGCTGTTACATGCACAGGGGTAATATCGTACTCTGCTTTTGGGATATGTTTGCACATCCATGCGCCAGATTCGCGCGATGTTGCAGCATGCTCCGCATCTCCTCCATAAAATACGACCACTCGAGGCTTCATAAACCTTACTATATCATGCGCTCATTTATCAAACCAAATGCCGTTTCATAAAAGCTCTTCCAGAACCAGATTTAAGATATTTCTCAAAAGCGAACGCTTTATATTTATCTTGAAATGCAACATAAGAAATCAATCGAATCGGTAACCGAGGTTTCGTTGCAGGTACATATCCTTTTTGGTGACGAATAATTCGTGCTTGTAAGTCATTACAGCATCCAACGTACGGATGATTATCGGAGCATTGAAGAATGTAGACGTAATACATAAGGCTCAGTCCTCCTTCGCGGTCTTCTAAAGCGGACTTTGTCCGCCGAAGCCCGCTACGGCGGGCGAAGGCGGAGAGGGAGAGATTCGAACTCTCGATACCTTTCGGTATACGCGCTTTCCAAGCGCGCGCACTAGGCCACTATGCGACCTCTCCAAAAGTTATATTTAGTGATCCCGGGAGGACTCGAACCTCCGGCCCCCGGCTCCGCAAGCCGATGCTCTATCCACTGAGCTACGAGATCAAAAACGTATCACTAGTGTGCTATACTATGGGCATGGATGCAAATAAGGTAAAGCGCACGGTGGATACGCGCGCACAGAAGGACCCTCGTGTTGCGCGGGAATTAAATGAAATGCGAACTACGAACGATCTCCGCCAAGTGGATGACGATGTGGAGGATATTGCCACGCTGTTTGCCTGGGAGGCGCCGGAACACATTCATCAAATCAGGAATCCGCAATGGTTTGCCGTGTTTGCAGGCGTTATTGCGCTTATCTGCATTGCATTCGTGTTTATGGGCAATTTTATTGCCAGCCTCACTATTGCAATGATTGGCGGTTACATTTTCGTGGTAGCGCAGCATAAGCCATCCCTTGTTCGGTACAGATTGCTTACAGAAGGAGTTGCGCTCGGCACCACGTTATATCATTACAAACACATCGACACGTTTAATATTGTATATGAGCCGGGCGATGTAAAAACGGTCATTTTAAAAAGCGACAAACGCATCATGCCGCTCATTCATATGGAAATTGGGAACGCTGATCCCGTTGCAATTCGCGAAATCCTCGTGCAGTTTGTAAAGGAAGACGTGCACCTTGAAGAACCGATTATTGATATCTGGGCGAGAAGGCTAGGGTTGTAAATGATTGTCATTACCCAGCTTGACTGGGTAATCCACGTCGCGCAATTTGCTCAAAATACGTTTGCATCGCCAATCGCTCCTCTTGATTTCTAAAGTCGCTTTCTTGAAATACGAACATATTTGGGTCAACCCATTCGTATGAACCATGTTCTTCGGAAAGGGCGATGTCGCCGGAAATAAAATTGCCTCCATACACTGTAATTAACACGCCAATTTCTTGATACGGCGGAGTTCTTCGATATTGAAATATCGGTCCTCCTAGTGTGTAGGCAATAGAAGAACTAAGCTCCTCGCGTATTTCCCGATTAAGAATATCTTGTAGAGGCAGGGCTGCTTCGCTTGAGGATATTCTTCCGCCGGGCAGATCAATTAATCCGGTATCTTTGTCACGAAGCAATAAAACCCTATTATCTTTTTGCAAAAGAACTTTTAATCCGATTTGGTATATTGCGTGGTCGGTATTCATGTGTTGTAGTGCGCCCAGAGGGATTCGGCCGCTAATCCAGCGGCCGGTCGCCGTACTGGCGACCGAACCCAAAGCATGAAAGAGCTTGTGCAAATATGGTCTCTTTATTCATATGGTGCGCCCAGAGGGATTCGAACCCCCGACCGTATCCTTAAGAGGGATCTGCTCTACCACTGAGCTATGAGCGCAATAGTTTACATTCTACTCAAATCCCGTAATACTGCAATATACGGAGAGGTGGCTGAGTGGTCGAAAGCGGCACCGTGCTAAGGTGTTGACCTCGAAAGGGGTCCGTGGGTTCGAATCCCACCCTCTCCGCCAATTTTCACTTTTTGTGAAATCGTAAGAAACAGCCTCGGCGCAAAGC